>RPQK01000117.1 GCA_003819755.1 Acidobacteriota bacterium
CTCACGCCTCCGGCGTGAGGAAGTAGCCAGGCCCTAGAATGCCGGCAGGGGCCACCTTATGCCGCCCGCACCTCCGAATGGACCGAGTCCAGGCAAGATACGTATAAGCGAATTTACATTTGGGTGAACTTTTTCAACACCCTCGCGTCGTGCGCGGCTCTGTGAAAACCAGTACCTATGACTTCAGCTTCAGCCACAGGTCGATTGGCTTCTTTACTCCGGCGGGCGGCGTGAAAGGCAGTTTGATCTTGGTTCCGGCGCTGGCCGACGCGTAGCCGGCGTACATCACTTCCATCACCCGGCGGCCGTCTTCACCAGTGGCCTGCGGTTCCTCCTTTCCGCGCACGCATCGGGCGAAATGCCTCATTTCCTGCGGGAACCCGTAATTCCACAGTTCCCCAAAAACCGGCCAGGTCCACCCGGCTGTCGTGGGAGCTTTCTCCACGGCGTACCCATAGCCGTACTCGCTGAAGGTGGGTAAGGCGTTGCCCATGTGGAGATCGGCGTACGTCACGCCGCCTTCTCCGTAAATCTCTATGCAATCGTCCATACCGCCTCTACGAGCCCAACTGTCCTCCACCAGCCCTACTGCACCGTTCTCGAACTCCAGAATGCAGATGCTGTTGTCTTCCCCTCGTGTCTTGTCTTGGTGGACATACGTCCCCATCTGGCAGAAGACGGTCTTGACCGCCGAGCGGTTGTAAAACCATTGGCAGAAGGCAATCCCGTGGCAGCCCATGTCCATGAAGACGCCGCCCCCCGAGCGATCCACATCCCAGAACCAGGAGGCATGCGGACCGAAGTGCTTTTCGCTCTGCTTCACCAGGTACACCTTGCCGAACGCCCCCTGGTCGGCCATCTCTTTCGCTTTCACATATTTCGGAGTGAAGAACAACTCTTCCGCATACATGAGCAGCACGCCGTTGGCCCGACATACCTCGATCATCTGGTCAGCGTCTTCGAGTGTCATGCAAAGGGGTTTTTCACAGACGATGTGCTTCCCCGACCGGGCGATTGCATTCGTCATTTCTGCATGCAGGGAATTGGGAGCGGCAACTGTCACCATTTCGATTTCCCGATCCTGCAGCATCTCGCGGTAGTCATGAAAGACCCGGGGAATACCGTAGCGTTTGGCCAACGCCTCCGGGTGACCGGGTGTCGGCGAGCAAACCGCGACGACTTCCGCCTCCTCCGGCATAATCTGGAAAGAAGCCGCATGAATATCTGCCTCGAACTGTGAGCCTATAATCCCAACCTTAACCTTTCCGTGGTTTGCCATATGCTTCCCCCTGGAAGAAAGGATGAAGGCGGAAGGATGAAGGATGAAGAAAGCTGACAGCTGACGGCTGACAGCTGACAACTGCTTGGTTTTGGCTTTGGTCAGCCGTCAGCTGTCAGCTGTCAGCTTTCTTCATCCTTCATCCTTCATCCTTCATCCTTCATCCTTCATCCTTCTTCAAGCGCCCCATCATCGTCAGAATCTGACCCGACAGAACTTCAAAAATGGCCCGCGAAGCGGAGGGATAGTCCTCCACCATCTCCCAGAAAGCCTCTCGTTCGACTTTTATGCAGCGGGCGGGCTCCAGGACCTGCGCGGTGAAGAACCGAGGCTGCCGGCTCAACACCGCCAATGCGCCAAAGCTTCCCCCAGGGCTGATTTCTTCGACCTGATCCGGGTCGCGCCGGAGCTGCACTCGACCTTTGATGAGGTTGTAGATGTGATGCGCTGTTTCTCCTTCCCGGTAGATGATCTCTCCCTCCCCGTAATCCTGCACGACACTGGAGCTTGCGAGCAGGAGAAGCTCATGAGGACCGAGCCGGGAAAAGATAGTGACTTTGGACAGGCTCTCGAGTTTCTGAATAGTCGTGAGTGAGTCAGATTCTGTCGGACTCGGTTCATCTCGCATTTGTCGGTGTCTCCACTCCAGTGTCTCGGCCACCAGCGACTGGCCTTTTAGGCTTTGAACGGCGGTCTCCAGATCCGCCCGCCACTTTCGTAGCTCGGTCGGGCGAAGATCAGCCAGGGCCGCTGCCGCCGCCAGTTGGTCCTTCTGTTCGATGAACTGCAGAAGGCTCTCTTTCCGGCCGTCAGGCGCTCGCGGGTCCCCGTCGGGTCTGTTCGTCTGGTTCTCGAGCAGGGGAACGATGGTCCGTTTGTGCTCAAGCGCCAAAAGGCTGTCCAACAGCTCGAGCGCCGTGTCGAACAGGTGACTGCTTCCTTCGCTGAAAGCAAAGTAGGCTTTTTGAACGGCCTTCTGCTCATAGAGCAGGCCGAGCAACCGGAATATTCTCTCCTCGGACCATTGGCGGCGTTCGGCGAGCAGGTTGCTGATCAGGGTGGGAGCCCCCTGATCAAAGACGCCTTGTTGTTGCCGGTACTTTTCCAACTCCCTGATTTCGTTGTCAAGCAGTTGCTGAATCCGGGGCCTGAAACCATTCAGTTCCTGGGGATCATTCAGCCGGTTTAGCCCCTTGATTGCTTGAAATCGCAGCCACAGGTTCTGATTCTCCGCGTACTCGAGCAAAAGAGCGAGGGATGGCTCGTCTCCGATATCCGAAATTACCTGGAGTATCAGTCTTTTCAACTCCGCAGGCGTTTCTTGAGCGGGCAGCAGTTGCCTGGCATACGCGATAACGACGGGGCCGAAACTGGCCAAAACGCCCCGAAGGTCCGCCCACAAGGCGGGTTCCTTCGAGTTGGCAAACAAAACGGGCAACAGGCTCTCCGGACGAATTTTGCTGACGCTTTTCAGTGCGGATCGGCGGACCTCCAGGGAGGAATCTTTCATGAGCCTGCGGACAAGTCGCAGGTAGGCGTCACCTGCCTGGAAGTCTTGAAGGACGTTGGCGATTTCAAGCCTCAGGTCGGGCTGATCAGGGTCGTACGAGTGGTTCAGGATCTCTTCCAGCTTGCCCATTGCCACTTCCCGCGATTCCTCTTTTTCCAGAATGAGTGAGCAGGAACAGGCCGCGACCCGCACGGACGGGTCAGGGTCTTGAAGGAAGGTAAGAAGCCTTCCCATCGGTTGTGGCGAATGTGAGCAGAGGTATCGGATCGCTTCAGTTCGAACCGAGCGATCCACATCTCCGAGGAGCCTCTCGACATCCGAGCTGTAGTCCCGCGGCTGGTCAAAGAGCAGGCGCAGAATCTTCCGGCGCACTTGCGCGTCTTGGTGCTCGAGCAGAATCGACAGCCGGGGGCCAATGAGTCGCTGATCGCTGGTCTCAAGAAGATCGAGCAGGTGGAGCCAGGTTTGAGTCGAGGTCGTCTGAAGCAGACGGGGAAGTAGCCGATGGAACTCGGGCCCAAAGAGACTACGCTTGAGCTCGTCGATATCGAGGCCCTTTCGTTCTATCGTCTGGGTCAGAATCTCGGTGTACTCCCGGCGAAGCAGGATCGCCGCGCAAAACCAGGCCAGAGACAAGACGATGCCCAGCAGACCGATAGTGGACAAGGGCAGGGAAGCGATTGAGAACAGCACAATCAGCAGGATCCCCGCCACGCTCTCCGACGCCCGTACCCCAAAGGCTTCGACCAGAGATTTGAGCCTGATCCTCGCTTTGCCGGTAACCGCGGTGTAAAGAACCTCGAGGGAGGACCGGTCGATCGAATGCTTGAAGAGCTGCTCTCCGCCACGGAGGACTACGGCCGACCAGAGGGTTCCAAAGCCGACTATAAGCGCGTTGGCACCGAGCAGGGCCAGGGGAAGTACAGCCAACCCGGCAGTTATTCCCAGCCACCGAATTACCAGGGGAGTGACCACCAGCTGAAAGGCCAATGTTGCGACTCCCAGATAAGCATAGAACCAGCCGAAGAAAGCGGTTAGGCTCGTTTCGGTCGTCAGTTCCTGCTGAGCGATGATCTTGAACTGAAACTCGGCGAAGGTCGAAACGATACTGCCTGCCGCAACGATCGTCAGCACGATCGCGACGAACCTCGGCCGCAGCACGCGGCCGGCTTCAAGACTCGAATCGTCCGCAGACTCCACCCGTGGACACAGGCCGAGGCCGATCACGGGGATGAGGGCTGCGATCATCAGGAGGCCGGCGGCCGCTAATAGATCGGGCGTGCTTCCAAGGCGTGCCACCCGTTCGGCAATCAGACCTCCGCCGATTGAGCCGGCCACGGCTCCGCCCCCGATGGTGCCGATGGCGCGCTTCGCCTCACGGACATGCAGTCGCCGGCTGATGATCGACCACGCGAGCATGGGAATCTGGGTCCCGAACAGCCCGACCCACCCGTAGAAGATCGGAACGGCAAAGGGCCAGTGGCCGTGCACACCCACGTGCAGAAGGAAAGTCCCGGCCGCATAGAAAACGAGCCCGCCGGCCAGGACGCTGCAGACCGACAAGCTCTCATTGAGGCGAAGTTGGACGGCCACCATCAGCCCCACCAGCAGCGTGGTAGCTACCATGAAATACGGCAGGGTTTCGCCCGAAAACTGAGTCAGGACGAGGGCGTCCCTGGCCGATTTCATCACGACGAAGGAGGTTATGACGAGGAACAAGAGGAGGGCGGAGAGGATGATTATCCGGGGTGACTGGCCGAAAAGCCAGGACCGCACATTCGAATCGCCCAAGATCCTATTGCTCCCTTTTCTTTCTTTCTATTATAAGGGCGACTAGCCCTTAGGGCTCGGGGGGGACAACCAAGGATGAAGGATGAAGGGTGAAGAGGAAAGGATGAAGGATGAAGGATGAAGGATGAAGAGGGAAGGCGCGAAGATCGGCCGTCTTCCTCCTTCCTTCTTCCTGCTTCATCCTTCATCCTTCATCCTTCATCCTTTCCTCTTCACCCTTCATCCTTCATCCTTTATTCTTTATTCGTTGTTGTCTCGCCCTTCCTGCTGTAGTACCATGTTGCCATCCAAGGAATCTTGGCTTAATCACAAGCGGTCCGCCAAGGAGGTGGCATGATGGTGTGCCCCAAGTGCAACGGACTGATGTCAAAGAAGTTTTACATCAGACCCAGCGAAGTTTTCCGATTGGGCCCCGGCTATTTTAATGCCTCTGAAACGGCTGAGTACTACGTTGAAGACGTCTGGACCTGCCGCAACTGTAGTTACCGCGAAGTCAAGTGGCATTACGCCCACTCCGCTCCGACTCGCAGAGCTGTCGCGAAGGCATAAGCGAGAGCGCCCGTTCTTAGTTCTCAGGTTTAATCTCTTTGAGGCCAAACCAGGCGGCGGCTAAGTAAAGCTGTCACTTCGACCCGCACGGGTTTCGGTACTTGGCCATCAGGCGTTCTTTGGGCAGGAATTCATCCTCTAGCGAGCGATACTCGCTCAATCCCAGGAACTCCGTGTAATCCGCGAAGGGTGTGAGCCACCCGGTCTGTCCGGCCAGGATTCCGGTCGGCGACGCTTTGAGAGCTCGGAAGAAATCGAGCAGCGCCTTGTGGGCTACCATGATCGAGGCGACGGGGATCGACACCCGCGCGATGCCCAGGCGGGCAAGCTCGGGAACGGGAACCAGCTCTGTTCGGACTCCCGAAACGCCGTCCATGAGGTTGATTGAAAGCAGCCCGTGCACTTCTCGAGCCGCCTTTTCGATCTCCGCCCGGGTCGATACCCCCTCAATAAAAGCCAGATCGGCGCCGGCCTCCAGGTACAGATTGGCACGCTCAATCGCCACGTCGATACCTTCCAGACCGTAGACATCCGTGCGGGCATTCAGGATGAAGTCCGTATCCAGTCGGTCACGCACCCGGGCGCACGCCCGCACTCGTCCCGCCATCTCCTGTGCGGAGATCACCTCTTTCCCGGCGAGGTGACCGCAGCGTTTCGGAAACACCTGGTCCTCGATGTTCATCCCGGCGGCGCCCATCTGGATCAGGCGTTCGCACACCCAACTGGCGTTAATGGCGTTCCCTCCGCCAGTGTCGGCGTCCGCCATGACCGGCAACTTCACCCCCTGGATGATGTTCCAGGTCACGTCCAGGATGTCCTTCATCTGGGTCATTCCCAGGTCCGGCGTGGCCATCAGCGACCCGGCGATGCCGAAACCCGACACCTGCACGATTTCGAAGCCGCACGCTTCAATAATCTTGGCGCTTAACGCATCGTGGCAACCGGGCGCCACAACGGCGCGGCGCTCCGTGAGTGCCTTGCGCAAGATGGTTGTCTTTCTCATTTCACAACTTCCTCCCGCCCCTGCGGCGAAGATCACCATAATCTACAGGTTCTCATCCACTTTGTCACACAATGGGCCCGAGCGGTGTTTATATCAACGTGGGTGGAAGTGGCCATGAATTGACATGCCGGCAGACCTGGTGTACGAGGTCAGGGGTGGAGTCACAAGCCAGCTGGAGTGAACGAGACACAGCTCGGGAGACGTCCATGACGTCTTTTGAAGCGGCCTTCGAGGTGTATTGGCAGAAACTTTTCGCGGTCGTGTACCGGGTGGTCGGGGATCGCGCAGAGGCCGAAGACCTGGCTCTCGACGTCTTCTGGCGGCTTCATCGCCGGATGTCCGAGCCCGGCGCCGGCCCTGTAACTGCGGCCTGGCTTTATCGGGTGGCGGTGAATGTCGGGCTGAACGCCTTACGGGCAAAGAGGCGCCGGAGCTCGCATGAAGAGGCGGCAGCACAATGGACGACTGATAACCGCGCGGTGAGGGATCCATTAGAGCTGGCGGCTCAGGCTGAGGAACGGCGGCGAGTCCGGGCCGTTCTGGCGCGGCTCAGGCCCCGTTCGGCCCGTCTGTTGGTCCTCCGGTACTCCGGTCTTTCCTATGCCGAGTTGGCGGCTGCCCTGGATCTTGCGCCGAGCTCGATCGGTTCTTTGCTCTCGCGGGCCGAGAAAGAATTCGAGCACGAGTTCCGAAAGGCGGCCAGGTAGCTGGTGCAGGAGTTGCTGGGATGCGAGGAGTAGAGATTGTATGCATATCGACGAAGGATTAATTCAGGCTTTCCGGGATCAGGAAGCGAGCCTTGAGGAGCGGTCACGCATTTCCGCCCACCTCGCCGGTTGTGAAGCCTGCCGAGAGCGACTTGAAAAAGCCGCCGCCAGAGCCGCCTCAATGACCTCGCACTTTGGCCTTCTCGATCCGGAGTCGCCTCCCCCGACGCCTGGAGTGGTAACGACGAGGCTTAAAGAACGAATCGAAACACAGTTGGAGATGACAAGTATGTGGCAAACCGCTTTTTCCCGGAAGTACCGGCCCGTGTGGGCTTCCTTTCTGGCCGTGACAGTACTGGTGGTGATCTTCACCGTTCCTCCAGTCCGGGCCCTCGCGGCCAAGTTCCTGTATCTGTTCCGGGCTCAGAAGATCGAGACGGTCGCCGTGGATTCCGATCGCGTACAGGAGCAGATGAAGAAGTTTCAGTCCGCGTCAGGGATCGAAGACCTGATTGCGAGCAGCGTGAAAGTGGAATCCGAGGGTAAGGCCGCCGAGGTTAAGTCGGCCGACGAAGCCAGTCTGAAGGCGGGGATTTCGGTCCGGACGCCGCAAGCGCTTGGCGATCCGGTGAAATGGATCGTGGAACCGGCGGCCAAGCTGACGATGCAGGTTGACCTGGATCGGATCCGGGGCATCTTGCAGGAAATCGGCCGCAATGATATCGAGCTCCCCGAGACGCTTGACGGCACGAGCGTCACGGTCGACTTTCCGCCCGTGGTCGTTGGGCTCTATGGAGACTGCGGCGACCCGGCCGTGTTGACTGACCCCGATGACGCGAGCCAGCGCGCTCACTACCGCTGCGACGTGGTTCTCAGGCAGCTGATGTCACCGACGGTCGGCGCCCCTGAAGGAATGGATGTGAACCAGGTGGCAACGGCGATGCTGCAGGTCATCGGATTCACGCGCGCCGAGGCTGAGGAATTTGCAGCCACGATCGACTGGACGACGACGCTGGTCGTACCCGTCCCCCGCAACGTGGCTTCGGAGCAAAAAGTGACTGTGGACGGCGTGCCGGCGACTTTGATCGTCCCGGCCTCGCAAAGCAGTAAGAAATTTTTCCTGATGTGGATTAAGGACGAGATCCTGTATACACTAACCGGCGCCGGAGACAAGGAGAAAGCGCTCGAGATTGCGAATTCGCTGAAGTAGCGGCATAGTTTAATCCACGAACCAACACGAACTAACACGAACAAAATGCAGAGAGAAGAAGTCAGAAGTCAGCAGTCAGAAGTCAGAATGGAAACCTGATCCTTTCCCATTCTGACTTCTGACTCCTGACTTCTGACTTCTTCTTTGCATTTTGTTCGTGTTAGTTCGTGTTGGTTCGTGGATTAATCTATGCCGCTACCCTCGCCCCCAGGCCCAACCCTATGAATGACACCACCCCCGCCATCGAAACCATCGGCCTGCGAAAGGTCTTCGGAGACAAGGTTGCTGTCGAGGACCTTTCCCTGCGGGTCGAGCGCGGCGAGGTCTTCGGGTTTCTGGGGCCGAACGGCGCTGGGAAAACCACGTCTGTCAAGATGCTCCTCGGACTCAGCGCTCCAACCTCGGGTAGAGGACTCTTGCTCGGTAGCCCCGTCGGCACTGCGAGCGCTCTTCGCAAGGTGGGTTTTCTTCCCGAGCATTTTCGTTTTCATGATTGGTTGAAAGCGCACGAGTTTCTTTTCGTGCACGGCAGGCTGTACGGGATGAACGGGCAGGCGCTCAAGACAAGGGTCCCGCAGCTTCTCGATTTGGTCGGGCTAACGGCGCATTCCGAAAAGCGGCTGTCGGATTTCTCTAAGGGAATGCTGCAGCGGATCGGCCTGGCTCAGGCGTTGCTCAACGAACCCGAAGTGGTTTTCCTCGATGAGCCGACCTCCGGTTTGGATCCGCTCGGCCGCAGGCTCGTCAGGGATATCATCCGCGATCTCAAAACCCGCGGCACTACCGTCTTTCTGAACTCACACCTGCTGAGCGAGGTGGAAGTGACGTGTGACCGGGTCTCTTTCGTCAAACATGGGCGCGTGGTTCAGACATCGCCGTTGAAATCGCTCATGAACGGGCTGTTGCATGTGGAGATCCGGGCACAAAAGATTACACCGGACACCATCGCGGGCTTGCGCCGCTGGAGCCCGACGGTTGACGCAACCGGCGAACGGATTCGCCTTGAACTGTCTGAAGAAACCTTTCTTCCGGAAATTCATCGATATCTGGTTCAGCAAGGCGCGGATGTGTACTCCGTCACACCACAGCGCATCTCGCTGGAAGAACTGTTTGTGCAGATCGTGGGAAGCGAGGTGGGGCTGTGAGAACAGTGCGAATCATAGCCGGGCTGACGCTTCGTGAGGCGGTCAGGCGGAAGATCGTTCTGGCGGCGCTTCTTATGGGAAGCGTTTTCCTGACTGTCTATGCGGTTGGTTTCTACTACATCAATCAGGACATGACTCGGGAGGCCGGTGTCGCCCCGCTGATAGCGTTTAAAGAGATGAGGAATTTCATCCTGATGGCCGGCCTCTACGTCGTCAATTTTCTGACGATGGGCATGGCCATCCTCACCTCGATCGACACCCTTTCCGGCGAGATCAGCAGCGGAACCGTGCAGACGCTTGTCGCCAAGCCGGTCAGGCGTTGGGAGATCGTCCTCGGCAAGTGGCTGGGTTTCGTCGTGATCCTGACTTTGTACCTCCTCCTCATGGGCGGAGGAGTGATAGGCGCAGTCCTGGCGATCTCCGGTCATCAGGCGCCGAAGCCGCTCCTCGGGCTGTCGCTCATCTGGTTGAACGCCGTCCTGGTGCTCAATCTTTCCTTTTTCGGAGGAAGCCGGCTCTCCACCCTGGCTAACGGGGTGCTCGCTTTCGGAATGTACGGGATCGGTTTTGTGGGGGGGTGGATTGAGCAGGTTGGCTGGCTCGCCCAGAAGCAGGCGGCCGTTCATGTCGGGATCGTTTCCAGCCTGCTGTTTCCCGGCGAGGCCATGTGGAAGCGTGCGGCCCATGAACTGCAGACGCCTCTGGTCAAGGCGCTGGGAGTCTCACCCTTCAGTTTCCAGTCACCGCCGAACAATGTGATGATCGGGTACGCGGCGTTTTACGCCGCGGTTGTCCTGCTGCTGGCAGTCCGCAAATTTGGTCAGCGGGATCTGTAATTAGGCAAAAAGGACCTGAAGGATAATTAGACAAAAAGGACCTCAAGGAACTCAAAGACCCCAAGGACATGGAAGGCTCTAAGTCCTTGAGGTCTTTGAGGTCCATGAGGTCCTTTCTGTCCTTTTCACCCTGCCAAGCTTCGCTCGACGATTTCTGCCTTCAGTTCGCCATTTCTCACTTCCTCGACGAACTTCAGGAAGTCAACCTCGCCCGCATGCATGCCTTTGACGTAAACGTAGGTGCTGGCGAGATGCTTGGCAACGATGGCGGCTATGTAGCTGACGGGGACCCGTTCCACGATTTTATTGATCCCCACGGTCGAGACCAGAATATCGGGGCAATAGTCGGCGATGACCGCTCGTATCAGTCCCTTGTCGCTGCGCAAATGCGAGTCCAGAATGGCGTCGGCCAGCGTGTTGATCTTGAGGCTCAGCTGATCGGAGAGAATGGAGCAGGCCGTTCCGGACCGTTTACGCTCCGCCATCAGGGCGAGGAACTCCAGGCGGGCATTGTTGCGGATTTTGCGAATGATCTGGTTAACGTACTGCCTTCTGAAATCGCCGACCACCCCGTCCTGAACCATCATCAGGGACCGGTATTCAGTGTCACTGAGCGCGAGAGACGCAAGAACTTCGAGCGACGAGGAGGTAACGCCTCCCTTGTTCGCCGACGCATCTTTGATAAGCAGGACGCCGGCCTCTTCCAACCGCAGTCTCGCGTCTTGTGTGATGAACAGATTGGCCCCCTCCACGATGGCTTTGAATCGGGGCTTGCCCCGGTCATCGAGCATCAGGGTCCAGTTGTTGATATTGACCGACCGGGGCCGGCCGCCGCAGGGCACAAACAGGTCGGCCTTGACGAACGGGAGCAGGTGAAACCGGTTTCGGAAATCCTCCCCGTTCGGGACTCGACTTCCGTCAGGAAGCGTCACATCGCGGTCTTCGACAAGGACCAGGAATCCGTCCGGTGAGAGGCGGGAGCGGTCAAAATGGCGGATCATCGACCGGGCATCGGCCAGCCGCCCCAATTCTTTTCGCTCAAGTCCACGAGGGTCGTAAGCCACGCCGCTGCCATCCACTACCGCGATGGTCCGGTCTTTGGTGATTTTGATCTCGTTACTGCCGAGATCGCCGTCGGGACCCCCGGTCTGGAACTTCGTTACTTCCTCTTCCTTAAGACCGAGCTGACTTAGAACACCGAGAACGTATTCGTTGATCCCCTGCGTCGTCATTCCAAACTCGTCGTGGGGCACGCCTCCGAGCGAGGGGGATTTGCCGGTTGTGAAGGGTTTCCAGTAGGCAAAGCCGCGCTCTTTGGCCCACAGGCAGGCCCAATTCATCAGATCCGCTGTGCCTTCGTCCGGCCCAAGGAAAAGGATTTCCTCTTTGCCGTAGAGGTCGACTATCTCCGGCGATGGAACCATGACCAGATCGAGCAAACCGTCGATGTAGTTCTTGAAGGCCGATTCGGCCTTGTCTTGGGAGTCAAGGTGAAGCAGGATTGTCCCCTTGGAGCCCCCCTCCGGGATGTCCTTGTTCTTCAGCTGCTGAGTGCAGGCCAGGTTGTAGTTCTCATCGAAGATGAAGTCCGAGTTGAGGTCGTAGATTTCCTCGGTCCTGCTTCTGACCAGCCTGACGCCTCCCCGCGCCACATCCTTAAAAGGAACGTGGAAACCCCGGAACTCTTTGCCAATTAAGTAAAAAATGCCGAACGGCCGGTCCGGGTAGTCGATCGGATCGAGGAGAGAGGCGTCGAGCCGAAAGGCCAGGGACGCTTTGTCCGATTTGAAGAAGTTGGTTTTCAGCACCACTTTGTTGAACTTAAGAAAGCTCTCCATGATCCGACGTTCAACTTCCCAGGAGATCCCCGCAGTGATCTGTTCCCGGATTTTTCCGGCCAACTCGTCCGGGTCGCCGTTGCCTGACTCGGGTGAGAACCAGATCTTGAACTGCTGGAAGGCCAGGCGCACTACGTCCGGGAACTTCGCAATCGTCTGGCTGATGCGGCTGTCCGTATAGGTGTCTTTGACCAGCTTGGTCTTCAGTTTGCCCAGCAGTCCCTTCACTTCCGGCTTGCCTTCGAGCGCCCGGGAGATCGACTGGAATTCTTCACTGTCGGAAGTGAGGAACTGATTGGCAAAATGCGCGACGACGATGGCGTAAAGCGTCTCCTGGGCGGAGAACGACCTCTGGAGGAACAGCGAACTGAGTTTGCTCGAAGGCATGATCACGACAGCGCCCAGATCGCGCTTCAGGCTCTGCACCAGCTCTTCGTTGTCAATCCGGTCCAGGTAGAAAGAGAAGGCGATCTTGCCGTCGGCGAAGGGCTCAACGTACTTGCGGGTGGTATGCAGATCGTAGGTATCGAGGACGTGCGAGAAGTCGTAGAGGAAACGCTTTGAAGCGTCCTGCTTCAGCGCGACCATGATGCGCGTCTCGTCTTCGGCGTCGCTGATGTCGATGAAGGGCGCTTCCTTGGAGCGAACGGCTTCCCAGGCCTGACGGTAACGCCGGAGGGTGGATTCCGGGCTGCGCCCGACAAAATCGACGTCTCCAGCTATCTCAAAGCGAAAGGGGTCATCGGCTTTGCGGGCCGGGAACTGCGGGCGTGAGACGAAGTACAGGCGGAAAGGGGTTTCGTGAGCCTTGCCCCTGGTCCGATAGGACTGAAGCCGGCAGAAAGGATACTTGGCTTCGATGCGCCTTTCGACTTCGTCAATGGCATCAGCAACAGCAGCCACCAGATAGATCGCTTGGTTGGGCTGTTCACTGGCCACCTGGAGATCGGGCGTTTCACCGGAATTTTCCGCGATGATCTCGGCTGCTCGCAAAGACTCGATGTGCTTGGCTATGAGATCGGGCGGGGTCGTGGTGAAGTAGTAGCGGTTCAGGCTCAGGTCGCGGCAAAACCACTCCAGTTCGTATCGGACCCGCTCGCGCGTGAAGTTTCCGTTCGCAAGAATTTTCTCTTCGATCTGGTTCAGTACCGCCGGCGCCAGACATCCACCCTGTGAGATCTCCTCAAGGCTTTTCATGGCGTGAATTCTATCATTGAAGCGCGTCCGGCCGGAGGCCGGCAGGACTGACAAACTGACAAACTGACAGACTGACAAACTGACAAACTGACAGACTGACAAACTGACAGACTGACAAACTGACAAACTGACAAACTGACAAACTGA
>RPQK01000118.1 GCA_003819755.1 Acidobacteriota bacterium
CCCTTTGCCCCTCTGCCCCTTTGCCCCTTTGCCCCTTTGCCCCTCTGCCCCTTTGCCCCTTTGCCCCTTTCGCGCGTGTGTTATAATGCGCTTCTTTAGCCACTCGCCAGTTGGAGGAGTAATAGATGCTTGCGTTCCTTAGACGAAAACAAAAAGGATTGAAGTGGGTTCTGTGGCTCGTCATTTTCGGGCTCGCCGCAGGTATGGTCCTGCTCTTCGTCAGTACCCCCGGGGACCTTTCTTCGGGAGGCCTGCAGCAGGGGGAAATAGCGCAGGTGGGAGACCGGCCGATCAGTGCGATCGAGTTCCGCAAGCAGTACAAGCGGCTGTATGAGATGTACCGCCAGGTGTACAAGCTGGACCAGCAGGATCCTGAAATCATTAAGCAGTTGGGCTTGGGCCAGCAGGCCCTGAACCAGCTGATCAGCGAATACGCGTTAACCAGTCAAGCTCAAAAATTGGGGATCGACGCTACCCCGGAAGAGGTCAGGCAGGAGATCGTGAAGATGCCCGTGTTCCAGAACAAGGGCACTTTCATCGGAACTGTTCAGTACCAGCAGATTCTGGAACAGAACCAGATGAGCGCTCCCGAGTTCGAGGAGAGTCTACGCCGCGACATCATCCGCCAAAAGCTCATGCACCTGCTGACTGACGGGATCGTCGTTAGTCCGGCGGAAGTCCGCCAGGAGTTCGAGAGCCGCAATGTGGAGGCGAAGGTCAAGTACATCGCGGTGGACAAGGAAGCGGTGAAACCGGCTACGGTCGACGAACAGGAACTCCGCAAGTATTACGCCAGCCACAAGGACACTTTCCGGACCGGAGAGCTGCGACGGATCAATTACGTCTTTGTCCGCGCAGATCCGTTGTCGGTTAAAGTATCGGACGACGCTGTGCGCGCGCGCCTGAATGCGATCAACCCTGAGGAGCAGGTTCGAGCGGCCCACATTCTGGTCAAGGCGCCGCAGGGACAGGACGATACCGAAGCGCGTAAGAAGGCCGAGGCGGTCCTTGCCCGCATCCAGGGCGGCGAGGATTTTGCCACCGTAGCCAAGGCGGTTTCCGAGGACCCCGGATCGGCTCAGCAGGGCGGCGATCTGGGTTTCTTCAAGCGCGGACAGATGGTGCCCGAGTTCGATCAGGCGGCTTTTAGCATGCAGCCTGGCCAGACGAGCGGGTTGGTCAAATCCCCCTTCGGTTTCCATATCATCCGGGTGATTGAAAAAACGACGACTTCGCCTGAAAGCCAGCGACCGATGGTCGAGTTCGAACTGCGACAGGCGGAGGCCAATCGCAAATCCCGAGATCAAGCGTACAAGATCATCAATGCAGTCAGGACCGGGAAGAAGTCATTGGCTGACGTCGCCAAGGAGAACAAACTGAACCCCATGACGTCCGATTACTTCGGCCTCGCCGATCCGATCCCGGGGATGATCGTGCGCAATGACTTCAATCAGCGGCTCTTCGGTCTCAAGAAGAGTGATCTGATGCAGCCTTACCAGGGATCAGGCGGGTACTACGTCGCCCAGTTGGCTGACATAAAGGCCCCCGACGTCCCGCCCTTCGAACAGGTTCGGAGCCGGGTCGAGAACGACTACAAGACGGCCAAGGGCGGCGAGCTTGCGAAGGCAAAGGCGACGGAATTTGTGAATGCGGCGAAGAGCGGTGATTTCGACGCAGCCGCGAAAAAAGCCGAGCTTAAGGCGACCACAACCAACTACTTCAAGAAGGGCGCCAATATTGATGAGACCCTGCGCTTCTCGCAGGAGCTTCACGATCGCGTCTTCACCAAGATGGCGGAAGGCGAAACGGTCGGCCCACTGGATGTCGCTGGGAAATTTGTCGTGGTCCAACTGGTCGACCGCAGCGAGGTCGATCCGAGCAAGTTCGAGCAGGAGAAGACTCAGCTCGAGAAGGAAATCACCGAACAGAAGCGAAGCCAGTTCTTCTCCACGTACGTCCGCAACCTGGTTGACGAGCTTCGTAAGAACAACGAGATCCAGATCAACCAACAATTGCTGGACGACGTTGTCGGCTAGTTAGTAGAATAAGAGGGCCGGTTGAATCGACCGGCCCTCAGATCTGAAGCGTGGGGCTGTAGCTCAGTTGGAAGAGTACCTGAATGGCATTCAGGGGGTCGGGAGTTCGAATCTCCTCAGCTCCACCAATCCCACCCAGAACTTAGCGTCGTTTCCCTGGACCTGACTTTTTTCACTGTGTCAGTTTTTGTGTCAGTTTCCGTGTCCGGAACTTTGGAATCAATGATTCAAAGTGTTCGCTACACCCAACTTTTCGTCGACGCACCTCCGTCCGCCCGAAATGCAGCATTAGGTCGGACCTGAAGATCCCCTCTGCTTTGAATGATTGACCCACGTCATACCACTTTGGTTACCACTTTGGCGACGTTCAGGTTCGATTTTTGACGGCCTTTTTGTGTTCTAAGAGCCGCGTGACAACGGCCGCCCGGCTCTGGACCGGACGGTGATGGCAGGGGTGACGATCCTGCAGTTGATGGAAAAGGCCCCGGACCGCAAGGCAGTCGAACAGGTCAAACTGAATTTGGGATGGATTACGCGCTGGACTGCGCTCCACGCTTGACTAGACCGCCGGCTCGGGGCAAAGAACGGAGAATGACCGCAATTCCCGCCGCCGGCTATCCTGCTTTCCCCCTTGTCGGTTGTCGATTCTTTCTCGACCCTGTTACCCAGCCTATGTCCTAATCTGGAACCACGCTCTGCCTATTTCCCCGACATGAGAGCCTCGAGCTGGTCGAGCTTCCTCTTCAGTCCGACGAGTTCCTCCTGTTGCCGTTCGAGTTTTTCTATGGTCCTCTGCTGCTCCTGGATCTGCTTCGCCTGCTCGAACGTATAAAGGGTCAGTTCCTCGATCTTCTCGAGCAGTTTCATCTGGAGCTTGCTCAGATTCACACCCTGGCGCTGGATTTCGCTGGCGCTCGGGACGTCGGGAAGATGCCTCTCCGATTTCACATATTGTTCCAGTCGAGCGAGCGGCATCAGCTTGTAGTCCGGTGCGAACACGTAGTCAGGAACAGCTGCTGTGGGAGCGCCCTGGAGAATGTCTCCCCTCACCCGGAGATCGCCAGCCACATCCAGACGAGCGGTTGGGTTACTTGTGCCAATCCCCACATTGCCCGAGTTCCAGATCACCATGCGCTCCGTGTATAAATCCCTGTCGACGAACGCGAATTTGCCGTTCTGGTTCGTGTCGGAGGCGATGAAAACCAGGGCTCCGTATTCGGGCATGTTTCCCCCTACCCGGCCCCGAAACTGAAATTTGCCTAGATAATCACCGGCGATGATGTTCTGAGGCGAAACGATGGAACCCCGCGCCCGCTCGAAAAGGAAGGCCGGGCCATGCGACGTGGTGAGGTTGTTATAGCGCCTCAGCTTCCCGATGGCCTCGCTGCCCTCGACCACGAACTGGCGATCAGGGTTCGGCGTGCCGATGCCGACATTGGTTTCCGTCGTCGCCTGGTTGAACCCGTTCACCGCCCCCAAGACCAGGCTGTTCGAGCGGCTGACATACGCCCTGTACCCGATCGCCGTCGCGTTTGTGACGGGGTGTGCGGCCGGGTCCGGCCCGGGACCCAGATTGGCCTCTGCGCCGAGAAAAGTGTTGTTTGATTCGACCGTGTTCGCAGCCCCTGCTTCCTCGCCGAAGAACGAGTTGTTAGCCCCGGAGGTGTTGTTCAACCCGGCCGTATATCCAAAGAAAGAATTCTTACTTCCTGTCGTATTGGCTAGTCCGGAACTGGCGCCGAAGAAGGCCCCGTAGTTCCCGGTGCTGTTGGCGATGCCAGCCGCAGAACCGAAGTATGAGTTCGAGGACCCCGTGTTGGTGTACCCTGCCTGGTTTCCGAAAAAGGAGTTGTAAAAACCTGTATGGTTGGAGTAGCCGGCATAGGGACCGAAAAAGGAATTCCTGAATCCGGTTGTATTGTGCCCCCCTGCTGCACTGCCGAAGAAAGCATTGTAGGATGCGTTGTTGTCTTCACCCGCCGAGTATCCGTAAAAGGAATTGTAAGACCCCGTACCGTTGCCTTGCCCGGCTAGGTAACCGTAAAACGAGTTACTTTCCCCCGTTCTGTTGTTCCAACCGCTAGAAAGGCCGAAAAAACAGTTGTTTTTCCCGCTGGTGTTGCTAATTCCCGCGGAGGCGCCGAAGAAGGAGTTGGATCCGCCGGTGGTGTTTAACTGGCCGGCCGCGTGACCGAAGAAGCTATTCTCGGATCCTGTGCTCGAGGAAACTCCGGTCATAGAGCCGAAGAATGCGTTGAAATTGCCGGTTGTATTGGCTAGGCCCGCGTCCGAGCCAAAGAAAGAGTTCCCGTCTGCGCTATTCACCATACCCGCTCGATATCCAAAGAAGGAGTTCTGCATACCGGAGCCTGTCGCTCCCGCCTGGGTACCGAAGAAAGAGTTGGTGCCCACAATAGTGCCCGAAAGCGGGTTGGCTCCTCCAGACAGGCCAAACCCGCCTCCCCCGATCGGTCTCCCGTTGACCAGGAACCCCTTCGTGCTCTCGATGTATCCGTCGACCGTGAGAGTGGAAGTCGGCTCCATGGTGCCGATCCCCACCCGGCCTTCTCCGTCCACCAGCCAGCGGGCCTGGCCGGTTGCCTGGTCAAACAAGCCCAGCGACCCATCTCCGCTGATCGCACTGCGCATACGGTATTCCCGCCCGCCAGCCTGCGTGTCCTCGATGGCGAGGGCCGGAAGTTTTCCCTTCAAATGCAGCAGGGCTCCGGGAACTGAGGTTCCTACTCCCACCCGTCCTTCACTGTCGATGTACAGGCTATTCTCCGGTGCCTGCTCTTCGAGGGTGACTGGTTGCTTCTCGCCACTCCCCGCCATCGCAACTCTTCCTCCCTGGATCTCGAACCACCCGGAGTAAGTTCCCTGGCCGCCATCCTGCCACCCGGACTGAATCACCAGTTCCCACTTGTAGATGCCGTCCGGACGCGCCTGGCCCTGCTTGTTCACCAGGCTGAAGCGGGCCCAGGTGCCGGCCGGTTGTTCCTGCCTCAAATAAAGCCCCTCCGGCCCGGACACCGTGACCAGCAGATTCACATCAGGGGCGACAGCCGGCCACTCGACGGCTGTTTCGCCGTGGATGACCTCGAGTTCGGATAGCCGGGCAGGTGAGGACTGGCTGAGAACGAAACCGGGTAGAGTTAGATGCAGGGCGATTACGAGAAGGGAATTCCTAACGTTCATGAGGGACCTCCACAAAGTGGCCGGTCACAAGGCAGGCCGGGGTGAACCGTATCGGGAACCAAACTGCAAGCGTATTCTAGCTCCAACACAGAAAGAGAGAAACGGAGAAGAATACCTGAGGAGAGGCATGGAGGCATCGGGTCGGACCTGAGCCTGGCTTTGCTCAGGTCCGACCCCCGCTGAGGCGTCTCGCTGGGAGCGCAGGCGTCTCGCCTGGCGTCTCGCCTGCACTGGGGCAAGGGGCGTCCCGCCCCGTCCGCCCCGCCTGCACAATTTATCTTCAAAACGGCGGGAACGGGGCGGGACGCCCCTTGCCCCAGTGCAGGCGAGACGCCTGCGCTCCCAGCGAGACACCTGCGCTCCCGGTGAGACGCAAAATTTTCTTTCGTAGATTCTTCAACCAACGTCGCGGCCCTCCCCCAACCGAGCCCCGCCCGAAAAACCTAGCGGCCGCAGGATTTACTGCCGTCTCGTACTCGCTCGATTCGTCGGATTTTACCGGGTTTTTCCGACGCTTTAATCACATTTGGAAGCACAGAGGGAGCTGCTGGGGACAGGGGCACGCGGATAGGGTCGCCGCGATTATGCGATGCCCGAAGCCGACGGGACTCCTCGCCCCAAGCGCCCGCCGATAATCTACCACCCCAGCCTGCAGGGCCGACGACAGCGGGGGAGATTCGTCGCACGTGCTGCCGTGGCATTTTTGAATTTTGAAGCTCTGACGGCGTTAACAGTACAGTAGAAAGGCTCACCGCCGGCTGGAGCCGGCCCCACACGCCCTGAAGCTCACAACTCTCATTAACCGACAGCCGCACAAAGGCACAAACATCCAAAAGCGAGGCGTGGCTAATGGAACCTGTAGAAACGGACGCGGTCACTATTCGAGGCTCTTCACCTTACAGGGAGAACCCGGATCCCAGGAGAAGTCTTCCGTACGCGACTCTTTAGTCCGCCCGTCATACATAACCACCCTGATGAGGCCTGACTCCATTCGGATGAACCTCAACGAATCGGTGCTGCTTAACCCACTTTCAACATCAACAGGAGGCGGCTCCTGCATATTCAATACCTCGTCGGGGGTCCGCTTCTCTCGAAAGAGGTCGAGGAGATCCAAAGACGGGAAAGTCAAATCCGAAGTTTGGATCGAATGGTCGAGATCGCTGCTAAAGTGAATTGTCAGGTTGTGAGGGAGCGGTAGGTCAGCGGCTAGTTCCCTCGCTGCCATCAGCAATGCGGATTTGTCAATTCGGCTGACCGTGAATTCCAACACCCGGTGAGCTGATTCACAAGGCTCGCCCGCAGTCATCACCAGTGCCTGCCCGACGAACACTAGACTGAAGCGGTCGACTTCAGAGGGGAGAAACAAGTTGCGACCGCGCAACACCATCCACCGCACCTTCTTCGTTCTGTCGCGGAACTGACAGAAGGCGTTTCCACCAACATCGTAAAAGTAAGCCAGGGGAGCTTCGGTTTGAATGGGTGATGACCATGGGCCGCCTGAAGGTGCCAAGCGGACGCGATCGCGCGTGAAGCGCTCATATAGACTTGCATCCGCAGTGAGAAGAAGGAATCGCTCCCCGGTGGTTTCTGGTTCCTTCGACAAATAGCTCCGAAGTCCGTCCTCCTCGAGGGCAGAGCGCGCAACCATTCTGTACTCCTTGCTGATCTTGAACTCGCCTTTACAGGAGGTGCACCAGACACCGGCCCGAGCCGAGGCTGCAACGAGAAGAAGTATCAAGGTAACGTTTATCTTCATTGTTTTGGCCTCTGGCATTTGTTTTAGACACGGCCCCTGTCCCCGGTCCCCGATCCAATAAAATCGAGGAAAATAAAATAGAGGCGCTGTCTATAAAGTATCACCGCCGCGCCGTGGACGCTGTTCTCAAGGAGATGACCGCCACGACAGAACGCGCGCTCGAACTTCTACTGGCCAATCCTCAGAATCCGACTGAATTCTGTCGGGCGGGGCCTGCAGGGATGTCCTTCCCCTGACTTGCGGAAAGTCAGCTAGACTATGACGGGTCAAGAGCTTTTTTCGACCAGCCGCTATTTGCAGCAGATCGGGTATACTCCGCGGATGATTTTTGGGCGCAACTTCGCCTTAACGTTGACGCTGCTTTTCGGGTTTTTCTGCTTTCCGCTTTCAGCTCAGGGATCACAACCGCCCGATGTCCACCGGGTTCTCGTTTCTGTTTTCGGAGACAAGAGTCAGCAGGTTCGGACCGATCTCCCCGCAACGGCCTTCGAAGTCGAGGAAGGCGGTAAGAAGTGTGTAATTGAGAACGTCCGATTCACGGAGAAACCAGCAGCCGTAGCGTTCGTGCTGGATCTTAGCGGCAGTATCGTGGGGCCTGAACCAAAACGCTCGACAACCGTCCACTTTCAGATGCCGTCGAGACAGGCAGTGATCAAGCCCTTCCTGGATTCTGGCTCGGCGGAGAACGATTACCTGGCAATCGGCTTTTCACAGGAGGTCCGGCTCCTGGCACCCTTCACCCGCGACCGCGAAGCGATTTTGTCCTCGCTCGACGTCTCGCTGGGCCGCCGGACGTCTCTGTACGACGCCATGGCGCTCGCAGCGGAACATCTGAAAGACCATTCGAACGAGCGCAAGGCCATCGTCGTCATCAGCGACTTCGAAGACAACTCTTCTAAGATGTCCCTGACGGGAATCAGAAACACTCTGCGCGAGGAAGGGGTGTTGTTGTTTGCCCTGGTGGTACCAGGCGATCTCGGCTTCGGGCGGGCCGTGGCCGGTGACCTGGTCGAAGAAATCGGAGGATCAGACGCCTACCCAACCGCGAAATGGATACCAACCGCAATGCGCAGGTTCGCCGAGACGCTCCGTTACTGCTACGCGGTCGAGTATCGGGCAGTCGATGGAGCGCCGGCCGGTCACCGGCGGCAAGTGAAGGTTAAAGTGCGCAAGCAGATCGCGGGTGAGAAGTGCAAAGTCGTAACGCCCATTTACTCGCGTGACTCCTGAATGAGTAGGTCCGGTTTGGGTCACCGACCACACGCGGCGGTTGAGTAACGGGGGCCGTGTCTAAAATCTTGAATTGTTAAGGGCTTAACAATTAAAGATTAAGAATTCAAAAAGCGATGTTTTTCGTTTTTGAATTTTAAAGCGCTGACCCCTTCCCATTCCCCGAGCGGGACCCATTGCAGGACCAGCTGTTTCAGGCGTTGGGTCTCGGCCCCATCGCTGAGCAGTTGGGCACCACGACTCTCCCATCCGCTTAATCGTTCCTTCTCTACAGTTTACGGATAATCATCCTCAATTCCTCCGTAAACTCGCGTTAGAACGCAAAAACGGGCTTGATTCTGCGTTCTAAGGCAGAAAACGTTTCGAGGTTACTAAGCAGCCGTCGTTTAACGACCGAGTGCAGTGGCATCTGCCGGAGCTAGGTGTTCCTCGGATTCAGTCGGGGTTGGTTCCAGGGAGCGGACGTTGCGAGGCAGTTCCAGAACCAACCTGCACTTTCCTTCGGCTGACGAGCAGGTCAGCTCCCCTCGCCGGATGATGCGGATCGGCTGATCGTCCGGCGTCCGGAAAGGAAACTTCGCCTTCTTCAAATGCTCCTCGTAGGCCCGCAGTCCCGCAGTTCCCGATAGAAACTTGGCCTCGGCGGCCGAGGTCGAGGACAGAGTGAGCAGGAACTCCGCTTTACCGTCTTCTTTCCGCTGCGGTTCGATCTCCACGGTCCGCATTTCGATCAATTCCTTCCCCGCCGCCGCTACAAGGCGGTCGACCTCTCCGGCGCCAACCAGATCTGCCAGCTTTTTCCGCAATCCCGCAGGTGGCTTGTGCGCGGCTAATGACCTCGCAAACTGCCTTATCGCTCTCTGTTGGTCCCCCTGCTGAAGGTAGATCTCGCCAAGGTGCTGACCGCATTCCCCTTTTTGTCCCAGTTCCCAACCGGCGGAAACGTACTTCTCCGCCCTCGCCAAATCGTCTTTCTTCATGTAGACGAATCCCAGCGTGTCCCAATAGGCACTCATCGAGTCGACCACTTGGGGACAGCAGAACTTGCCTGTAGTCGGGATATTCAATAGCGCGGTCCTCATTCCCTGAACCGCAGACTCGGCGTACCGTTCCGCAAGGTCCAGCCGAAAGCCGAACTCCGCGAGAACGTATCCGACATTGTTCCAGAAAGGCGGGCCAGGAGCCGCCTGAAGCACTTTCTCGAAGGTCTGGAAGCCTTGCTCGTGCTGTCCGAGATGAAAGAGGGCACTCCCGATCTGCAGTTGAAGAGCCAAATCAGCCGGACTAATTGTCAATGCCTTCTGCAGCTCGGGAAGAGCTTCTTGATACTTCTCCTGCTCCACCATCACAAAGCCGAGATTTTTGTGTGCATATTGGTCCAGCGGAGTGATTTCTATCTGTCTCCGGTAAGCCTCTTCGGCTTCCGGATACCGGCTCAGGTTCGCATAGGCCCAGCCGAGATTATTGTACGAATACTCGTCGTAAGGATTGATGGCTATCTGCCTCTGAAGTAGAGGGATAGCTGTTTCCCACTGACCGAGCGCACTGTAGCAACGTCCAAGATTATTCCAGGCATGCCGGTGATCTGGTTCGATTTCGACGACTTGCTTAAGCAGCCGGATTGCGGTTGGGTAATCCCGATTGTCAAACGCTTTCATCCCACTGCTGAAAAGAGAATCACGATCCTTCTTTTCGCCAATCAGACGCCTCTTTAGGAAGTCGTCCGTCGGAATGAGTTGCTGTGCTCCATCGGCGGTTACGGCCCGCTGAAAAGAGACGTGTTCCGGACCGCGCTTCCCGTCAATCTCCGGCACTCGAATCTCCAAACGTCGTTCTGCGACCAGGGTATCCCCGTTCAGCTCGTACTTCGACACGTATTCGGCGTAATCGCGCTTGACTGAAACAGGCAAGGGCGCCTGCTCAATAAAGCGTTGCGGCAGCTGGAGGCGTAGGCGCCCGCTCCTCCTAACCGGGTAGCCAAGATCGATAGGCTCGGGATCGGGGGCGTCATCGACCACGGCCCAGGGAACACTGAGTCGAGCGAGCGGCAAGGCCACCGCAATGTCTTTGGAACCGTCCTTTTCACTGATTGCGAGCAACCCTGAGAACTCGTAGGACAGTTTGAAAGCCTCCCGGGTGTCGAGAGGATCTGAAGCCTGCACAACGGTTACCCCACCGGGAAGTGACAGACCGCGGTGGACGATGTCTGCGACCTTCTTCCAGTCCGAGGGAGGCCTCGCGCGGAACGAGGCGCGCAGCCAGATCTCCTCCGCACCCCTTACCGTATAACTCACCTTTCCGGTCATTGTCCCGTTTTCGGACAGCGTCCCATCAACATCCAGGGTCTGGAAGAAATCACAGGGGGGATCGGACGGGACCTTCGTGAGCAGCGAAGGTCCATCGAGATGGACCACGAGAGCACTTTTCTTTGGGAGCGTCGGAGACAGCACCCGAAAGGGGGCTGTCTCCGCGGTAGCGTCGAGCCAAAACTCCGAGTCGGCAACATGCACGAGGGTCAAGACGTGATCAAACCGACTCGGGGCCGGTTGATCTTCGTCAATCTCCCGGTAGGTCGAAGTCAGGACAGGGCACGCTTCCAAACCGGCTATCTGGAGCATGGTAGCGAGCAAGGTGTGTTTGTCCTTGCAATCCCCGTAGAGATGGTTCAGCACTTGTGCTGGAGGGTGAGGAACGAACCGTCCCATTCCGAATGACACACTCACGTAGCGGATGCCGGTCGCGACGAAGGAGTAGATCGCCTGAACCTTCTCAACGTCCGTTTTGCAGTTGCGAGTTACCTCTGCGGTCTTCTTTCGGAGTTCCTCAGTCGCTAGCATCCGGGACTTTTGAAGCGGCCGGTACCAGGCACCGACCTCCTCCCAATTCGAAAACGTGGTCAGTTCCACGTCTGGTCGCGCTTCCTCCTTGAGCTCCTTGTTACTCTTTTTCTCCGGTTTTTCTTTCTTCTTGTCAGCGTCGTCGGGTGGCAGATAGGAACTCCTCCACTCGTATGTGATCCATCCGTTCTCGTCTTTTATCGAGGGGGCGTGCCTCGGTTTATGGCGAAGCCGGATGTCACAGCCCGAAGGGACGACGATTTTCAGGACTTCCGCCAGGCAGCTTTGCTCGGCCTCGAAGTCGTACGAATACCAGAAGTGGCCGGGTGCGAAGGGCTTATGCTCGATCGTCTTAGTTCTATATTCCACGATGTCGCCGGGCTGGAGCCCCGGCACCAGAAGGTGTTTTTGCCGATAGTCCGAGTAATGGTTGCCCAGGCCGGCAAAAGGCTCCGATACGTCCAGGATCGAATCTGATCCCGCATTCACGATCGTGCCGTCCTTCTTGATAACCCGCGCCATCAGGACCTGGACATCCTGATTCTCTGCGCCGTAGCCGAAGGTGAGCTTCCCCATTTCCTCGACGCCGGCCTCGCTCTCCACCTTTGCGCGGCAGTATTCTTCCTCCTCCCACCGACCATCCCTCTGAAACGTCACTGAAACGTTGAACTGCTCGTAGATTGTCGATTGCCTGGCGAGGACTGCAGAACGTTCTTCCTCCGACGGCTTCACGTTCTGAAGAGTGTGCTGCGCTTGAACGGCCGCCACGGCACCGGCGATGAATACGACCAAGCGGAGGAACCGACACGAATGACTTGCCATAATTCAAATACTCCTGAAACAGCGGAAAAAGGGGCAAAAAGGGGACGAGCCGGCATCCGGAACCCCGATTCATCTTGTTCGCTCCGCAGCGTTTTTCGCGGAGCGACCCGGCCGCTGGCTCGAATACAATCCGTTCGTAGTTCCGCCTTTCAGGCGGGTCAACGATTTACAAGCCTGTTGTGCCGAAGTACAAAGGGATTGAGTTTAAGGCTACGGCCGGGTCGCTTCGCGAGAAACGCTGCGCTCCAGGCTCTGTTCGATTCCGGAGCCTCTTAGTTCGGGTCAACCGGAGTGCGGTTGGCACGCCGAGGTGGTGGCATGCTCCAAATTAAAAACTTTAGACACGGCCCGGGGTTACGGAAGCCAGAGGGAGCTGACCGGGGAGTGCGGAACTGAGACGCTTTGAGCGCGTACTTTTCGATGGCCGTGTTGAGGCCCGCCTTGGCTATTTCCTCACAGGTTCTAACCGGGGTTCAGTACTTTCGGCCTTGGATTGCGGCGAGGAAGCGCAGGTCGAAGGCGCCGAAAAGGGCGTATGAAAAGACCTCCTGATCGCTCGTGACCTGGATGTACCCTGAATCCAGGTTGAGGCCGGTCAGTTCCGGGAAGTACTCTGTCAACCGCCGGCTGATCTTCTTGCCCGGATCGATCTTTTCGGTCTTGCCCTTAATTCGCTGGCCGTTCCGATCGAAGACCTCAATCGAGACATTGACGGCAGTGGAACCGGGATTCACAAGCGCCAACCCGGTAAAAAAATCGGCGGAGGAAACGAGGTGACCGTAGACCAGCTTCCGAGCCCCTGCCGATTGTAGAGGCAGCGCTGAAGCGAACCTCTGATTTGATGGATCACCAAACACTACACTCCCCGTTACCCGGGGGCCATCACTGCTGACCTCGAGGTATCCGGTCTTTTCCTCCACACCCTGGATGAATAAACGCGCATCACTCAGATAAAGCTTGCCGAACGGTTCTATCGGGAGTGACTCCATCATTCCGATCTGCACGCCATCATCGCCAATGAAACGGAAACTGAGCCGCCCCGCCTGGCCCCCGAGGTTCACGACTGAAACTGCGGAACGTAGTTCGGGGCCGGTCGCATACTGCGGACAGTAGAGCAATCGAGACCCGTTAGCTTGTCCGTTCAGCCCCGCCACCGATTCGTTCTTTCTCCACAACTGCTCAAAGGGAACAACAGGAACATCGCTTGACACCTCCAGGTACATTGACTCGGTGAAGTTGCTCGAGGCAGGGTACAGATCGGTAACGGCGACCACCGAGACCCCGTTTTCTGCCACCTGCCTGTTCACCGCGGGAGCGGCCA
>RPQK01000119.1 GCA_003819755.1 Acidobacteriota bacterium
AACGCCGAGCGTTTTCACATCGAAGCGATGGACAGGATGTGGGACTTCCTGTTCCGGCAGAGACACATCTCGGAAAAGAATATCGCGCAGCTGGCCGGATTTGCCGCAGCCGAGGATCCGAAGGTCCGCCAATTCGCCTCGGTGGTACTCGAACTTGCCCGCTTGCGTCCTTACCGGCGAAAGCGATACCGAGGGCTGAGGAGGACACACCCCGAGCTTCTCCGGCGTCTGATCGAGGTCAGAATTCTGGACGATTATGGCCCCTACGACGACCAGATGGATTCCCCGTTTGATCCGCGAGAAATGCGACTGTACGAAGACGAGGACGACGCAGGGGAGTTCCGGAAAATCGATCCGGAAGGCTCAAAAGTCGTGGAAGACGATCTGCCCTTCTAAGTGGGACCTGCGTCCGACTTGGAAGTCGGACCCACCCCGAGCCCTGCCGTCACCCTCACTGCACGGCTAACTCCGGCTGCTCCCGACGCGCAGTGGCCGAATCTTCTTGAGCGCCTCAGCTTCCGCCTCGCGCGCGTGATAGAGATCCCAGCGAAGCTGGAGGTTCAACCAGAAGGAGGGTGAGTTCCCGAAAAAGCGGGCCAAGCGAAGCGCGGTCGCCGGCGTAACACCCCGTCGCCGATTGACAAGCTCGTTGATCCGCTGATAGGGGACCTGAATGCGTCGGGCCAGATCCTGCTGGCTATAACCCATCGGCTTGAGAAACTCCTCCAGGAGCATTTCGCCAGGATGAGTTGGCTCTCGATGCGTTGGTACTCGAATCACAACAAGTCTCCTCAACCCCCCCCGCGCTAGTGATAGTCGACGATTTCCACATTCGTCGGGCCGCGCTCAGACCATAGAAAACAGACCCGGTACCGCTCGTTCAGACGAATGCTGTGCTGACCTTCGCGGTCCCCATGGAGCGCTTCAAGCCGGTTTCCCGGTGGAATCTGCAACTCTCCGATCGTTTCGACGGAATCGAGCTGATCGAGTTTCCGAGCCGCAACGGCCCACAGCGCGCGGGGACAGGTTTGTCGAGCGGCCTTCGTATTTCGCCCGTTGAAGACGTCCTCCGCCCCAACGTCGCGAAATGACTCGATCACTGAAGCATGATAGCACGGACATCATGCTATTTCCATCAGGGCAGCAACCGCTCGGGCGGGCGAAGCACTGACCAACTGACCACTGACAGCAGACCCAAAGTTTTACTCATCGCCCAATGCGACGACCGCGTCCAGCCGAAGGGCACGGCGGGCCGGCTCCTGGCTAAGCGGCATGAAGGCAATGGGACGGAACTCCTCGCGCAAGCCTCCGTACTTCGTGTTGTTGACGAGCCCGACGATCTGGACCGGGGCTTTCCCGGGCGCCGGACTTTGTTCGGCGCCATTGGGTTGTCAAGGCAGGATCAGTTCTTATCAGGCATTACGCCCGCCCTTTCGCTCAGCGCCCGCGCCGCGGTTTCCAGCGCGCGATCCCGCCCCACGCGAACATCCTCCACGGAGGCGGAGACTGTTAGATCCGGCTTGATACCGACGCCGACGAACATTGTCCCGTCCGGGTAGCTGTCCAGTTTGGTGCAGATCATCGCCATCCCTCCACCGGGAAGGCGGATTGACAGCGGGTTGCCCGTGCTGCCGCCCGACAGCTCCCCGACGATCGGCCCGCGCTTGGCGTTGCGGAAGGCCACGCAGAAATCTTCGGCGGCCGAGTACGTCCGGGGCCCAATCAACAGCGCTACCGGCTTGGTGAAGTGCTTCTCTCGTTTCGGCGTAATCTCTCCGGCCGGAAAGATCCGCCACTGCAGCCCTTTGCCCCAGCTCCGGAAGGTCGGGGAATAGGACCGCGTCTTCCAGTCCGACGTCAGATAGGGTTGATCCGTCAAGTAGTTCAGGATCTCATAACCGTTCCCGCTGTTTCCGCCGCCGTTGTTCCGGACATCGAGGATCAGCGCGTTTGCCCGCTGCCCGATCCCCTCCAGCGCCTGGGCGAATTCCGCTACGACCTTCAGGTCATTCATGCTGTTGACCGCCACGTAGGCGATATTCCCGTCAAGCATCCTCGATTCGATCAGAGGCCTGCTCGGGCCGGGAGCCAAGTTCCGGGTTCTGGGTATCGATGCGGTGATCGTCTGTCCGTCAAACCCCCTCACTTCCAGCCTTATCGCCTGGCCTTTGGCGCCCAGGGTCAGCATGTAACTGTAGACCCAGACGGCGAGGTCTTGCGGGGTTGAGGCCGACTGATAGGGCGCTACTTGCTCCTCGGCGTACTTCTTGACGGCAATCCCATCGATGCTCACGATTTCCTGTCCGGGTGCGAGCCCTTGCTTTCGAAGCTCTTCAGAGTTGACGGCAACCAGGACGACTTTATCTTCGACAAGGGCCGTCTCAAGCTCACCGGCTATAGCCTGTCGTTCGTGCAATTCCATGGGCATCCAGATGCGCGTGTGCCCGTCCTGCAAACGAGCGCACATCTCCTGGAGAACGCGGTAATACTCGAAAGTGCTTTTGGTTTGCCGGACTCGAGGCAGGTAGGACAGGTAGAGTCGATCCCAGTCGACCTCGACCAGCCGGGAAGGGTTCATGAAGTTGTTTTTCACTTCAGACCAGAAGGCGGACAGGCCGGCGATTTTCTCGTCTTCCGAAATGTTCTCTTTGAATTCCGAGAGGAAACTGGACCCGTCCCACAGCGCGGTAGCGCGTTCCAGCCGGATCTTAATCCGCTCGAACTCGGGATCGTTGCCCAGGGAAGCGAATGATGAGCCTTTCAACAGCTCGTGTCGGAGCCATCCAGGGAGCTCCAGCAGCACGGAATCGAGCAGATTGAGCGCTTCGTTTTTGCGGCCGAGCCGGGTCTGAAGCTCCGCGAGACGGAACAGGAGGATGGGCCGAAGGTCCTGCAGTGTGGAATCGCCGTTAGCGAGACGAAGGCCTTCCGGCGCGCTCAGCCTCGACAATCCCCGTTGTATGGCCGGAAGAACCGCCTCGAGCTCCGCGGCCGTCGATTTGTCGTTCCCGATCGTTTTAGCGGCGCGAGTTTCGATATCGGTCAGCTCCGCGATCAGCTTCTCGATACCGGCTCCGCTGCTGGAGCCATCTGCGAGGACAGCTGACGAGCACGCGGCGCCGAGACAGGAAATCAGGGTGACGCTCAGCAGTAATCGTCCAAAGTTGGAAAGCATATTCTGGTCTCGCATGGAAAAACTATCCCTCCTCTCTGCCAATCCCTGCGGTTAGACCTGGGTTGCGGGCGAAAGGTTGCCCGGCATTACTCGCAGCTTCGAAAGTTCTGAAGCTCCGACACCTTCAGCTTTACTCATCGCGCAATGCGACGACCGCGCAGCCCGAGGGCACGGCGGGCCGGGATGAGGGTGGCGAGGAGACCGGTGACTGCCAGCAAACCGCAAGCAAGCGCCATTTCGCCATCAGTCGTTCCCGGAGGAGCGAGTCCCGGATCTCCACATCCAGGACACGAAACTCGATCAGCGGTTGCGGATCCACTTCCGCCATTTGCCGGCGCACCGAGGACATGACGTTGTTGAGCGGTCCCCTCATCCGAACCATCAAGTTGATGCTCCCGGGTGTTCTCGGCTCCTGGCTAAGCGGCATGAAGGCAATGGGACGGAACTCCTCACGCAAGGCTCCGTACTTCGTGTTGTTGACGAGCCCGACGATCTGGGAGGCTTTGAAGGTAGCTGCTATCACTGTGATGCGCGACTGCCGTTATAGGCCTCGGAGAGCGGCTTCGCCTGCTGGCGCCATCAGGGGGCGCCCCGTGTCTTGTGATTGTTGACTTCAAAGTATACGGTTTTGCTTGACATTGTATACAATGCGTAGTACAAACGCGGCGGGTCAGGAAAAGGACCCTTCGCGATCCGCCTGGCTGGCCATCGCATAATCACTGAGCCGACAAATCGGGGGGAGTATGAAAAGACTTACGTTTGTCCTGCTGCTCTTCGCTGCGCCGTTGATAGCACAAACCAACACGGGTACGATTAGCGGGACGATCTTCGATCCCAATCGAGGCGTTATACCGGGTGTCGAAGTTCGGGTCACGAACCTGGCAACCAAGATCTCCCAAGTGGTGGTGACATCGGAGGAGGGCCATTTCAGCGTCCCTTCGCTGTCCCCGGGTACCTATCAACTTTCGGCTTCCCTGCCGGGGTTCAAGACAGGCCTCCTGGAATCGATCAACGTCTTCACGGCGACAGTGACCAGCGTCGAGCTGAAGCTCGAGGTGGGCGAGGTCTCCGAGCAGGTGGTGGTTACGGCGACGGCGCCGCTCCTCGCGCGCGATTCGGCGGCGTTGTCCACGACGGTGGAAAGCAAGCTCATGAAGGATCTGCCTTTCCCGGAACGAAGCGCGCTTGGTGTCATCATGATAGCGGCGGGCGTGACCGGTGACCCGCAGTACCAGGGAGGTATCCAGAGCGAGAACCCGGGTATCTATACCCAACCGGTCACCCCCGGCGGATCCATCTCGATGGGAGGCGGCCGCCCGGGCTCCGGCTCGGTCCTGGTCGACGGGTCCGATATTACCCTGACCAGCTACCCGCGCAGCGGGGTGACGTTTTCGGGAGAGACCGTACAGGAAGTGACGGTCCAGGCCAACGGTCTCCCGGCGCAGTACGGGCGGACCGGGGGTGGCATCATCAATCAGACGACCCGATCGGGCTCGAGCGAGCTCCACGGGAGTTTGAGCTGGAGCCACACCGACCCCACCTTGCAGGCCTGGACTCACGGGACACATGAAATCGGTCGGAGAACCATTAAGCGACAAAACTACTTCGGGGGCGCTGTGGGCGGTCCCGTCTATATTCCCCGTCTCTACGACGGAAAGGAAAAGACGTTTTTCTTCTTCAGCCTGGAGCCGGCGCGGCTGCAGGACGTCATGTACAGCCCCGGGCGCCTGCCGACTCCCAAGTCTTTGACCGGCAACCTGAACGATGACTGGGACCTGATCGACCAGAACATCGTCCGCAGCAAGGGTGCGGAGGCGGCACTCGCGGCAGCCCGGCCACGCGGCCTCTTTTATCAGTTTCCCCTGAACTCCCAGGGGTTCCCTATCGGCGACCGTTACGCCAACAAAAGCATGTATGTGCCGGTCCCGGGGAACGACCTCTCTCGTTTGTTGGCCCACAACAAGGCCGCGCAATTCATCCTGAGCCATTTTCCGACCCCGCAGAATCCGGGCGGCTACGTCGTCTTCATCAGGCCCGACGGACTCTGGGACACGACGGGCAACAACGCCTACCTGGCCCGCGGGGTTCAGAGCGTGGATGACCGCTATACTCTGAAGCTGGACCATGTGATCTCGGACAACGACAGACTGTCTTTCCGCTACACCTTTGTGCCGGTCACGGGGACGCGGTACAACCACTTCGGCCCGGACTCACCTCTCGGGAACCTCGTCCAGGACAAGATTTACTCGCGAAACTTGACCCTGAGCCAGACACACCTCTTCAGCAACGCGATGGTGAACGAGTTTCGCGCCACCTACATGAGAGGGAACCAGTTCCGCGGGCCCAACAACGCGGCGATTTCCAAGGACTGGGGCGCCGAGCTGGGTTTGGCGCCTGCGGCCAAGGGGTACGGTTTTCCCGGCCTCTGGAACTCGGGAAGCGGAGGAGGGCCGGGAACATCCCTGGATGTCAATCTTGGGTTAGCGGACGATTTCTCCTGGATAAAAGGTCGTCATTCGATAAAGATTGGCGGCGAAATCCGCTCATTTCAGATGAATCGCTATGACCTGACCGATCTTCTGGGCGGCCGTTACGGGTTCAACGCCTCCCATACCAACGACGGCTCGAGCGGCGGCAGCACCATGGCGAGCTTCATTCTCGGGATCGTCAACAGCTACGCCGTGAAGACTGTGGAGGTGCCGTTTTACTACCGATGGCGCTACTATGCAGGTTATGTTCAGGACGATTTCAAGCTTCGCAACAACCTGACCTTGAACCTGGGGCTGAGGTACGGTGTCGAGACGCCGCGGACGGAGAAGTTCAACCGCCAGGGTTCCTTCGATCCCAACTTCGAGGGAACCTTGAACGGACTCCCGGTCAACGGCGCTTTCGTCTTCAGCGGCACGAACGGGAAGCCGCGTTCTCTGTGGAAGATCAACTACATGGGGCTCGAGCCGCGCCTTGGAATTGCCTATTCACCCAACTCGTTCATGACGGTCCGGTCCTCCTATAGCATCTACCATGGACCGTTAACGGGGATGGGAAACAACATCATGCCCGACCTCAACGTGCCGGGGTCGAGCGTGGGTCAGGCGGTTGGAGGGAAAGGTCCGGGCTGGGTCAACTACATAACCAACCCGGTCGGAGAGATCCCCGCGAACATGCCGCTTTCCGGGGACCCGCTCTTTACCTGGGGTTCCGGGAATCTGCCTTATTTCGATCCAAGCAGTGTGGTTCCGTACGTTCAGGACTGGTCCGTTTCATTGCAGTTCCAGCTGAACCAGGGTCTCCTGCTCGAAACCTCCTACAATGGCCGGCGCGGGACCCACCTGTTTAGTTCTCCGATCAACATGAATCTTCCCGACTACAACGTCCTCAAGGTGAAGATCGCGGCCAAGGAGGACTTCACCAAGAGGGTTCCCAACGCCTATGGGCTGAAGGACTCCAAGGGAGCGGTGCGGACCGAGTCGATACTCGAGTCCCTGCGTCCCTATCAGCAGTTTTTCGACAATACGATCGATAGTATTTTCGATCGCAGGGGCAATTCGAGCTACCACGGTTTGTACGTGGCTTTGAAGCAGCGCTATGCTCACGGCCTTTTTGCGCAGACCAGTTACGCCTGGTCAAAGTCGATCGATGATGTCTCCTCCGGCATCACCGATTTCAACGTGACCGACATTTTTGGAGTGGCCCGGCCTCAGAACCCGAACAACATCAACCAGCCGGAGAGATCGCTCTCAACCTACGATATCCCGCACAAATTCACTCTCAGTTACAGCTATGAGCTGCCGGTCGGCCGAGGCAAATGGGCGAATGTCCGCAACAGCGTCCTCAACCATGTGATCGGTGGCTGGAATACCTCGGGACTCGTGGCGGTGCAGGCCGGTTATCCGATCTGGGTCCGCCTCGGCGGGAACGGTTACTGGATTTCAGAAGGCGGAGGGGACGCTCAGCAGGGTGCCTATCTCAGGCCTAATCTGGTTTCCGGAGTTCCGCTGATCAACCCGAATTGGAAACAGAACCCGTACGCGAATCCCTATCTGAACCCCGCGGCGTTCTCGGTCCCCGGCGCTCTCGGCCAGCCTGATTTCGGTAATGCCCCGCGCACCCTGGGTGACGTGCGTAACCCGGTGACCACGTTCTATGACGTTCGAGTTTTCAAAAAATTCGGGCTCGGAATTGGCGGCGAGGACACTTACCTCGAGCTCCAGGCGGATTTCATCAACGCCCTGAACCATCCCAACTTCTTCTTCAATCCGAATTCGGGGCACGAGGTTTTCAACGGCTTCGACCGAAAATCCTTGACGAATCCGTCTACTGTTCCGTTTACTTATCAGGCCGGTTTCGGCTATTTGAACAGGGCGAACACAACTCCCGGAAGGCTGATGCGGATAGGACTCAAGATCGCATTCTAGATGACGGATGCGCCCACCCTCATCTCGCTCCCGCCTCGTCTTCAGTCGCGACGGGCGGGAGTGAGGTCGCGCTCTAGGACGCCGCAAACCATGAGGCGTCCCGCTGCAATCGGTATTTTTGATTGGAGAGACACAGATTGGCGACATATCCAGACCCGAATCGCAGGCCGGGGCAGACGGGGGAACAGACGTCCTCGCTGACTCAACAGCTCTACGCCTGCCTGAAACGGGACATCGTTACCTGTCAGATCCAGCCAGGCTTGTCCGTTACGGAAGACTGGCTTTGCAGGAAGTATGGCGCCAGCCGCACCACGGTGCGCCATGCCTGCTTGAGGCTTTCCAAGGAAGAGCTCCTGCAGTGGGTCCCCCAAAAGGGGTACTCGGTCACCGGTATAACCATCCAGGATCTGAACGAACTGTTCCAATTCCGGGAGATCCTGGAGACCGCGGCGGCCGAACTTGCCTGCGCCGCCAAGAGCCCCGAGCTCATCGCCCGGGCCTATGAGCTGGCCAAAATCACGTACGAAGCCGGAAACCGGGACACCTTCCCGGCCTTCGTCGAGGTGAATCACGAGTTTCATTGCCTGATCGCAGAAATGAGCGGGAATCGCCGCCTTTGTCAACAATTGACCCAGGTTCTGGTGCACTTCGCCCGGTTCTCGTACCTGACCATGGCTGCCGACTCGTACGGGTCCGACGTGATGAAGGAACATGAGAGAATTCTTGATGCGATAAGAGACGGTGACGTGGAAGCCGCACGCACTCGCAGCTCCCGTCACATGCTGCAGTCCAAGGAGCGGGCGGTTCGCTATTTCCTCGGGTAGGCGGTCCGAATCGACCTGATAGGGCCGAAATCTATTTCCGCCTATTTCTTCATTTCTGGAAACTTGCCGTGGGCAGGCTCGCGCTCACCAACCCGTTTAAAGCTCGCAAAACGGTCGCAACGACTGGAGTTTGGCTCGTTATCAAAGGGTTCCAGCAAACCCAGAAAGCCCGGAGGTCTCTATCGTGGCCGGACTTTCCAGAGTCCGGCGCCGGGCTCGCCCTTTGAGCCCGGCCAAAAACGGGCTGGGCTGCCGGACTCTGGAGAGTCCGGCCACAATAAATTGCTCGTCTTCATGTCCGACCCTATTTTCGGAACAGCCCCTCGATCTGCGTTGAGCGCCGCTCAAACCGTCGTAAAAAGGGGCATGCTTTTCCCAGGCCAATCAAATTAAGATGAGGAAGCAAAAAGGGGGGATGATGAGACGCTTGAATCGCAGGGCTTTTCTGGGAGAGGGGAGCGGTATTGTGGCTGCCGGCGGTATCTCGGCTCACGCTTCCGCCAGAAACCGGGCGCCGGGGCCCAACGACCGGATCAATTTGGCAATGATCGGCTGCGGGGGACGCGGTCGTTACGTCATGAGAGGCCTGATTGAGGAGAAGGCGAACCTATTGGCCCTGTGTGACTTACGGCAGGACCGCTTGGACGAAGCCTGGAAGTTCCTCTCGGAAGTTCAGAGCACTCCGCCTCGATTTTCGAAGGACGCACGCGAAGTCCTCAATACCAAAGATATTGACGGCGTCGTTGTGGCGACCCCGGATCACTGGCACGCGCCTCTCGCGATCATGGCCTGCCAGGCAGGTAAAGACGTGTACGTCGAAAAGCCTCATTCCCGCAACATTTGGGAAAGCGGAAGGATGGTCGAGGCGGCCAGGAAGTACGGCCGAATCGTCCAGGTCGGAATGCAAAACCGTTCAGGCGCCTACACGCTCGCCGCTCGTGACTACGTGCGGAGCGGAAAGCTCGGGAAAATCGGTCTGGTGAAGGTGTTCAATATGAAGTCCGGGGGCCCGTTCCGGCTGGGTCCGTCCTCCGAGCCGCCCGCAGGCTTTAACTGGGATGTCTGGCTCGGTTCCACGCCCAAGCGGCCTTACCATGACGACATCTTTGAGGGCGGGTGGCACAAATTCTGGGACTTCAGCGGCGGCGACATGGCGGACGACGGGATCCACCAGCTTGACCTGGCGCTCATGCTCATGGGAGATCCGGGCGTCCCGCGAAGCGTGCGCACGGTGGGCGGCCGTTATGTCTACCCGGACGATGACGCCGAGGTTCCCGATGTCCAGGTTTCGAACTGGGACTTTGGGAGCTTCTTGCTGACCTTCGAGCTTACCGGCTATCCCAAGTACATGATGAAGACCTCCGGGACCATCAGGCGAAACGATCTGCTCCCTTACTGGACGCACAACGCGACCCGAATCGAGATATACGGCTCCGAGCTCATGATGACGGTCGGCCGCCACGGAGGCGGTTGGATCGTCCAGCAGTCAGGCGGCGGGATAGTCGACAAGATGTACGGAAGGCCTTGCGACGAGGAGCATTACCGCGACTTTCTGCAATCGATGAGAAGCCGTAAGCCTCCCACAGCCGACATCTCGATCGCCCACGCCAGCAACCTTATGATGCACATGGGCAATCTGGCCCAGCGGGTTGGCAACGTCTCTCTTCAGTTCGACGCGGCAAAGATCCAATTTGACAACCCTAAAGCCAACCAACTGATCAAGCCGGAGTATCGGAGAGGTTACGAGATAGCCGAGGTGTAAGCTCTTGAATATTGGAGTGCGGTGAGAAGGTGTGAAAAGATCGAAGCCTCCCGACTGTTTGGAGTTACGGATTATGCGTAACGCAATATGATCTTCCGGCGGCGGAACGGCTGCGCCTGCCTGGCGTCCCGAAGACTTGAAGAGAGGAACAGGAAAAGCGAGGATCAAGGCATGCGCACAATTCCCACGATTCTGCTTCTAGTTGCCCTGTCAGGCTCGGTTTTCAGCCAGCGGATCGAGACTCTGATCGTCGACGGCCAGAACAACCATCAATGGGAGATCGCCACCCAGACTCTGAAGGCGACGCTGGAGAACAGCGGACGTTTTGCTGTGAATGTCGCGACTTCTCCGCCGGCGGGGAAGAGCATGGAGAATTTCAGACCCTCTTTTGCCGAATATCGCCTGGTGGTGCTCAACTACAATGGCGAAGACTGGGCGTCCTCTACCCGACAGGCTTTCATCGACTACGTTCAAAAGGGAGGGGGAGTGGTCGTCTACCACGCGGCCGACAATTCGTTTCCGGGCTGGACGGAATACAACGAGGTCATCGGCTTGGGCGGCTGGGGAGACCGGAACGAGGCGCATGGCCCGTATATCCGGTGGCGGGATGGCAAGATTGTACGGGACACGGCGCCGGGCAAAGGCGGTTCCCACGGCAGAAGACACGCGTTTGTGATCGACAACCGGGCTCCCGAGCACCCTATCATGCGGGGTCTGCCTCCCAGCTGGCTTCACTCTACGGATGAGCTCTATGACCGGCTCCGCGGCCCTGCAAAAGATCTCGAAGTCCTGGCCACGGCCTATTCCGACCCGAAAACCGGGGGGAGCGGAGAGCACGAACCGATCCTCATGACGATCCGTTACGGGGCGGGACGGGTCTTCCATACGGTCCTGGGAGACAACCTGGAGGCGTTGTTCGACGTGGGGTTGCAGACCACGTTGCTGCGAGGCGCCGAATGGGCCGCAACCGGAAACGTTACGATTCCCGTACCTGCCTGCTTCCCGACGCGTGACCGCCTGTCAACTTCCGATCCGTTTACCCCGTACCTGCGCGATGCCGTCGGATGGAAGCCGGCCTTTAACGGGAAGGATCTGACCGGCTGGAAACAGGTCAATGGCACGGCGACGTACGAGGTGATCCGTGACCGTGGCGAGCTGGTGGGAAAGACGGCCAAGGGGAGCCCGAATTCCTTTCTGGCCACGGAGAAGGAGTACGCCGACTTCGAGCTTCGTTTTCAGGTGAGGCTGGACAACCCGGAGCTCAACTCCGGCGTCCAGATCAGAAGCCACCAGTACGAACAAGCCACCGAGGGCCATCCAAAGGGACGAGTCTACGGCTATCAGGTGGAAATCGAGGCTTCCAGTGAGCCGAACAATCCGAACAAGGATTTCGGGGACGCCGGATTTATCTATGACGAGGCTAGGCGCGGCTGGCTCTCAAAGGAAGAAGAGCGCGCTGATCCAAGGAAGCGCTCGGTTTTCGTGAACGGCGCCTGGAATCAATACCATATCCGTTTTGTCGGACAGCACGCCGAGACTTGGATCAACGGGATCAAGATCGCGGACCTCCGCGACGAGGTGACGGCGGCAGGGAGAATCATGCTTCAGGTCCATTCGATTCCGGAGGAAAAAGGTCCCTGGTCGGTCCGTTGGAAAAACATCGTGATCCGGGAATTGGGAACGAACGAACCGCACTGACCATGCGGGCGCCGGACGAATTTGGAGTGCGGCGCCAGAACCTGCACTTATCCACAATGCGCGCCGAGACGTCTCTAATATGGAGTGCGGCGGCAGAAGGACTCCGACGCTTTATCAGGAGGCCTGGCGACGCCGCTCCGCGTCCGCTGACGCTTTGGCTCCCCGCGGAGCGGGAGGATAGGCAGAATCGTGAGTGGAGCCAGTGATCGGCCGGAGCGGATGGCGAAGACCGTTCGGGTTAGCTCCAAATCACGATTGCCGTCACTCCTCCCGCTCCGCGGGGAAACCAAAGCGGCGTCGCCAGGCCTCCTGATAAAGCGTCGGAGTCCTTCTGCCGCCGCACTCCATATTAGAGACGCCTCGGTTCCGAGATGTGTATAAAGTCCAGGGCTACAGTGAGCCTGCCTGCCGCGAGCGACTTCGGCCAGGCGGCAGGCAGACCCGGCACCAGGAACTACAACCCGACCCGCAGGCCGAAGCGGAACTCTCTTTCCCCCTGGGCATCCGTGATCTCGCCGAATGAACTGCTGTCGACGCTGCCGTTCGGATTCGAAAAGATGGGGGTATTCGTAAAGTTGAACGCCTCCGCCCGGAACTCCACGTTGACCGCCTCGCGGAACTGGAACATCCGGAACAACCCGAAGTTCCAAGTCTTCTGGCCTGGGCCCCGAAGGGCTCTGAAGCTGGCCGTGCCGAAGCGGGCATCATTGACGGCCGCAAAAGCGGTCGTATCGAAATAGGCCTGGTCGGGGCCTACATTCCCGAAAATCTCCACCTCGGGTTTTACCGCGGGTATTGGCTGTCCGGCCGAATGGCTTATAGAGCTGCAGGCCGGCGGTTCCGCCACCGATCGGCGCCCACTTCACTTCCCAAAAGCCGAGGGCCCGGATCTGTTTGGTTGCCACGTAACCCGTTTCACTCACAAAGCCGTGTCCGAGCTCCCTCTGAACCGTGAGGTTCCAGGACTGACCGTAACCTCGCTTGAATTTTGTCGGGATGGTAGAGGCGGTCACGTCTCCGGGGATGTCGATCACGCCAGTCCGCCGGGGTGCTTCAAATCCTTCGCCTGCTGTTGCTTTTCAAACAGATGAAGAAGCGCCCGTCACCCGTCCGATTAAGGTATCTCTTTGATTAGCAAGGGCCTTTGGGGAACAGCCAGGCTTGGCTTGCCGATTGCTGTGTATCTTGGCCGATGAATGCACTTATGCGGGTCTCGAAGATTACCGTGCTTGGATTGGTACTCGCCGGCGTGTTGACGGCGGCCCGGGGCCAAGCTGGACAACCCGAACAGGCGCCGGGGCTAGTT
>RPQK01000120.1 GCA_003819755.1 Acidobacteriota bacterium
AAAGCGGCGTCGCCTCGAGGCCTGATAAAGCGTCGGCCTCTCGTTGCCGCCGCACTCCAAAATGGCCTGGCGCCCCCGCGTTCGAAAAAGTAAATGGCATTGGGCGAGACGCCTGCGCTCCCAGCGGACGCCTCCACCTTCGAGGCCGTCAGGCCGGTCGACGCATGGCTATAAGTCATTATTCAGGCTTATGTTACCTCGAAGGTTCACTCCTGGCGGAGCGGGTCGACCGTGCTCGCCTGATACACCAGAGCGGACTTCTCCTAGATTGCCAAGGAGAGAGATTCTGATACATTCGGCGTCTACTTTGTCTTTTTCCGGCGGACTTGACGGGTTAGTGTTGATTATCTACAATTGTCGCTAATCTAGGTATATATGTCAAAACCGACTGATCTGGTCCAAGGAACACTCGACCTTTTGATCCTCAAGACAATCTCGCTGGAGCCCAAGCACGGCTGGGCCATCGCTAAGCGCATCCAACAGGTGTCCCGAGAAGCTCTTCAGATCCAGCAGGGATCCCTCTACCCGGCGCTTCACCGTCTGGAGCAACAAGCCTGGATCAAGGCCGAGTGGCGAACAACCGAGGCGGGGCGTATGGCGAAGTTCTACTCCCTCACCGGCGCCGGCCGTAAACAACTGGAGAAAGAACTGGCGAGCTGGGTTCGGCTCTCGGCCGCCATCAACCTGGTGGTCGAGGAGGCTTGAGATGCGTACCCTGGACAAAGCCCGTTTGCGGCTCCGCTCGCTGTTCCGCCGCCGGGAGGTCGACTTCGAGCTCGAAGCCGAACTTCGCTTTCATCTCGACCAACTGATCGAAGAGAACATCGCCTCCGGGATGGCCCCTGACGAAGCGCGCAGGACTGCGCTGCGCACGATCGGAGGCATCGCCCAGTTTCAGGAGGAGTGCCGCGATATGCGACGAATGAACGTCATCGAAGACTTGTGGAAAGATCTCCGGCACGCGGCGCGTGTGCTGAGCCGGGGTCCGAGCTTTACCGTCATTGCGGTTCTGACGCTGGCCCTCGGGATCGGCGCCACGACATCGATCTTCAGCGTGGTCTATAGCGTGGTGCTGAAGCCGCTGCCCTTTCCTGAGCCGGAGCGGCTCGTGGGGTTGTATCACCGCGGGCCGGGACTCAACCTTCCCGTGATGAATCAGGGGCCCGCCACGTATTTCACCTATCGCGACGACCACCGGGCGTTCGAGGACATCGGGGCATGGGACCGCCAGGAGGTCTCGATTACCGGCCGTGGTGAGCCGGAGCGTGTCCAGGCGCTCGCCGTCACGGACGGTACCCTGCCGCTGTTGAGAGTCCGGCCTATTCTTGGCCGGCTGTTCAGCAAGGAGGACGACAGGCCTGGCAGTCCGCTGCGCGTGATCTTGACGTACGGCTATTGGCAGCGACGGTTCGGCGGCGCCCACGACGTCGTCGGTCAACGGCTCGTGATTGATGGCGCTCCCGCTGACGTCGTCGGCGTGTTGCCCTCGTCATTCAAGTTCCTGCGCACCGATCCCGCGGTGCTCTTGCCCCTGCAGCCCGACCGCGCGGACGCAAACGGTGTAAGCTTCGGCTTCCAGGCACTGGCGCGCTTGAAGCCAGGCATCACGCTTTCCGAGGCCAACGCCGACATAGCGCGCCTGATACCGCTCCTCGATCAGGTTCCGGGGTACGCCTCGATCCGGTTGGAGGCGAACGTGCGGCCACTGGCCGAGGACGTGATCGGGAACATCGGCCAAATCCTCTGGATTCTCTTCGGTACCGTGGGTATCGTGCTTCTCATTGCCTGTGCGAACGTCGCGAATCTGTTTCTCGTGCGCGCCGAGGGACGCCAGCAGGAGCTAGCCGTCCGGGCGGCACTGGGCGCGAGTCGGAGTCGCATTGCCCGAGAGCTGCTGTCGGAAAGCCTGATATTGGGACTTGCCGGGGGCGTGGCCGGCCTCTTGTTCGCGCGAGCCGGTATCGGCTTGCTGAGGAGGCTGGCGCCCGCGACCTTACCACGCGTGGATGAGATCGGCATCGATCCCGTGGTGCTGCTATTCGCGCTTGTCATTTCGCTCGCGACTGGTCTCTTGTTCGGCCTCATTCCCGTCCTGAGATTTGGGACACCGAGCGCCGCGGCGCTCAAAGAAGGCGGCCGGTCGGCCAGCGATGCTCCAGTCCGACAATGGACCCGCAGTACCCTGATCGTGGCTGAGGTCGCAATGGCCCTCGTGCTGTTGATCATCTCGGGACTGATGATTCGGACGTTCGTCGCCATGCAGGAGGTCCAGCCCGGTTTTGTCCGCCCCGAACAGGTGCAAACGTTTCGTATCGAAGTGCCGGAGGCACTCATCGCGGATCGGGTGGAGATGGCACGGACACATGATCGGATCGCCAAACGACTGCAGCAGCTGCCAGGCGTCGTCTCGGTCGGCCTCTCGTCCTCGATCACGATGGACGGGGAGGACAACGGCAATCCTCTCAGCGTGGAACACGTCCATGTGCCGGACGGCAAGGTGCCACCGTTGCGGCGCTTCAAGAGCGTCGCACCCGGCTACTTCGAGACGATGGGCAATCCCATCGTGGCAGGACGCGCGATTACCTGGACCGACATTTACGAGCTCAGGCCCGTCGTCGTCATCTCCGAGACGCTGGCGCGTGAGTACTGGCGGAATCCCTCGGAGGCGCCAGGCAAACGGGTTCGGGGATTTCGGCCCACCTGGTACGAGATCGTCGGTGTGGTTGGTCAAGAGCGCGACGATGGCTTGAATCAACCGGCGACCGCCATCGTGTATTGGCCTTTGTTAAATGAGATTTATCCGACGCGCAACATGGCTTACGCCGTACGGTCGACCCGCGTGGGCGAATCGGGCTTCCTGCGCGAGCTCCAGCAAGCCGTGTGGTCCGTGAACCCGAACCTGCCGCTGGCTAACGTGCAGACCCTGGATGAAATTCAGGCCGATTCCATGGCCCAGACCTCCTTTGCCATGGTCATGCTGGCCATTGCCGCGAGCGTGGCGCTGCTCCTTGGTGTGGTGGGAATCTACGGCGTGATTGCTTACATCGCTACGCAGCGGACGCGCGAGATCGGCATCCGCATGGCGCTGGGCGCACAGACCGGAGATGTGCGCCGGCTGTTTCTGCGTCACGGGCTCTTGCTCACGGGTATCGGCCTCGCGGTCGGCTTGGGCGTTTCGCTGGCGCTTACCCCTGTCATGTCTGCGCTGCTGTTTGGCGTGGGCCCGATGGATCCGGTCACCTATGCAGCGGTATCGGCGGGCCTGGCGGCCGTCGCCCTGCTGGCGACGTGGCTTCCTGCCCGCCGCGCGTCGCGCATCGACCCGATTGTTGCCTTGCGCGCGGACAGCTGAGCCGTTGCCCAGATCTCATGGAGTCCTTCACTCGGTTTTTGGCGCCGGGCTCCGGAGAGTCCGGCGCCAATAAGGGAAGGGGGCCGTCCGCAGACTCTTCAACAAACAAGAAACGAAACAAGAAACGCTATCCGGCAAGTCGGCATCCAAGATCATATAGTCCATAAGAGGAGCATTCGATGAAGTGGATAACACGATCCCACGTGCACGTCGACCGGGTCGCCTGCCCCTGGCTGATCACGCGGTTCATCGACTCGCATGCCGAATTTCTGTTCGTACCCAAGAGCAAGGTCATGGAGATAGCGGCAAAGGAGGGCGCCATTCCCTTCGACACGCCGGGCGCCGAGTTGCATCACCGCGGCGACCAGTGCAGTTTCGATGCGATCATCAAGGACTACGAACTGACCGACAAGGCACTGCTTCGGATGGCAAAGATTGTGAATGCGGCAGACACCAACCGATTGGAGGCTGATCCGCTGGCTGCCGGACTCGAGGCCATAGCTGTCGGTTACAGCCTGCGCTATCCCGAAGACGCGGAGAACATCGAGCGGCAGTTTGAGGTCTACGACGCCTTGTACGCCTGGTGTCGTCTGGATGTCGCCCGCAATCAAACCGCCGCCGGATAGCCATTACAGGTGTAAAGGATCTGTCGGGTCAGGAGAGACAGCTACGCAAAAAGGCGGGATTGTTGCTGAGCCAGGACGGGGCAGCCGCACTCGCTTCGGGACTCGCAAAAGGTATACTGTCCGCGATGCCGACCGTAAAACCTGCAATCGTGACCGTTCCTGCAGCCAGCCTGCTCTTTGCGGCCCTGGCAGGCGGATTCTGCCCAAGCCTTCCCGAGGCCAATGTTCTTCAGAAGGTCGCTGAGCCGGAAGCCTTTACTTATCGCCAAATCGGGGCGCGGTCGCTCAAGGCGTACGTCTTTCTGCCCACGGCAAAGGATCAGTCCCGTCCGGCCATTTTGCTGTTTCACGGTGGCGCGTGGACCTTAGGTGAGGCGGCGTGGACTTTTGGCAGGGCGAAGGAATTTGCTGAAAAAGGAATGGTTGCGATTGCCGCGGAGTACCGCTTGGCCGAGTCCGGGCTATCGCCTGTTGACGCTGTTGAGGATACTTGTGCGGCTTTCACATGGGCTCGCCGGCAAGCGCCCCGATTCGGGATCGACCCCAGGCGAGTTGCGGGTTATGGGGTATCGGCGGGAGGCCATTTGGTTGCCTGCGCCGCGATGTTGCCATCGGTCAAGGGGAAGAAGATCGTCGAGAGCTCGCGTCCCAACGCGCTTCTACTGTTCTCGCCGGCGCTCAATATGGCCCATGACGAATTTTTCGTTGGTCTCATGGCAGGAAAGGGCGATCCAGCCGCCTATTCTCCGTCGGAGTTCATAAACCGGCGGCTACCCCCCACGCTGATTATCCAGGGAGAGGAGGATAGCATCGTGCTTACGCAAGACGCCCGAACGTTTCGGGACGCGGCCGAAAAGGCGGGTGCAAAGTGCACACTTCACGTGTATCCAAGAGTCGGTCACCTGTTAACCCGGAACCTGAAAGTTCAATTCAGAGACTTTGACGGTGATCCGGCAGCTGAGGCGGATGCGCATCAAAGAGAGGACGACTTCCTGGTGTCACTTGGCTATATGCAGGTCCGACCCAAGTAGTAGCCGACAATCTCTCCCCACTCCCAACCTCTTTCCGTGTTCAGGAGTCTACCTGTATGTGTTGCGTGGAAGACAGAGAATGAAAGAAAAAACATCCCGTCGCCAATTCGCGTTTGGAACCGGGGCCGCGTTTCTAGCGCCTCAGGTGGTCTCGCCCAAGAGAACCCTCCGGCCGCCCAGAGGAACGATCTCAGACGGATTCCTGGCCGGACTTCCCAGGTTGATGGAGCTTGCGGGTGTCCCCGGGCTTTCTTTTGCGATGATCAATGATGGAAAGCTGGCCTTAGCTCGTGGGTTCGGCGTGAAGAAATCCGGCGAAAACGATGCCGTAGATGCTGACACGATCTTTGGTGCGGCTTCGTTGAGCAAGCCCGTTTTCTCGTATGCAGTTCTGAGAATGCGCGACGAGAAGCTCATCGATTTGGACCGGCCTCTGTTTCAATACTTTCCCTACCCGGACCTCGCCGACGAGGCTCAGGCCAGGCTCATAACCGCGCGTCAAGTGATGAGCCAGTCAACCGGATTTGTGAACTGGCGAAACGCGAAAAACGAGCGGCTCTCGCCCGCCTTCAAGCCGGGTGGGAGGTTTTCATACTCGGGCGAAGGTTTCTACTTTCTGCAGCGCGCGGTCGAGGAGATAACCGGCAAAGGATTCGAAGGGTACATCCAGGAACGTGTGCTCCGGCCGCTTGGCATGACCAGCAGCACCTATGTCTGGATGAAGGAAACCGAAGCGCGCGTCTCCTGGGGACACAACAATCGAGTTGCGGCCCAGCAGATGTGGAATGCCCGACAGGGTCCACGACTACTTGAGATTGCCCAGGAGTGGAGAAAACCCCTGCCTCAGTGGAGGCACGACGATACCGCCCGAGCCTTGCCGTTAGTCGACAAGAATTTGGTGGCGCTTCCGAATTTCATGATTCCAAACTGCGCAGGCAGTCTCATAACGACTGCAAAGGATTACGCGCAATTCATGATTCGCCTGATGGGCGGCATTGGTGATTCGCTCGACCTCGCTGAGGCGAGCAGGCGGGAGATGCTCACTCCTCAAGTGAAGATAAACAGCGCGCTGGGCTGGGGACTGGGACTGGGCCTTGAACGCGAGGCCGCGCAAGACTGCTTCTGGCACTGGGGAGACAACGGCACCTTCAAGGCTTTCATGATGGGCGACGCAGCAGCACGATCGGGCGTCGTCGTCTTTACCAATGCGACGAACGGTCACCGCCTTTGGGAGCGCATCGTCGCCCAGGCCACTGGTCGCGATCATGCCGCTTTCCTGTTCTGGATGGTTTGATCGCGGAATCTCAGCGTTCGAGGAGTGCGCGTAACGGTAGTAAGCCCTTGTCAGCCCCAGCAGCGCGACTCGTTTGTGGATCAGCTGACGGTCGATTCGCAAGGTGAGCACGGCGAGTCACTCAACCGCCGCTGAGATTTCTGCCCGTACTCCGCTCCCCGGGGAGCCAAAGCCGCGTCGCCGGCAGTCCTGATAAAGCACTGCAGTGCGGCGGCCGCCGCACTCCAAAATTGCTTTGCGCACGAGTATGCCTCTTTGATCGCTGCACCTGGGTTCCACCGGGACGACCAGCACGCTCTCCCGCGCGAATCCCGCGCCCTGGCCGTTCAGTTTCTGAGCACGACTTTTGTCGAAGTGCAAGGGGAAGTTCCCCGATAGCACGAGCCTTCTCGCCATTTGTATAATCCAGGCTATGAAAGCCTCGACGCTGTTTAGACCCCGTTTCTGGCTGGCGTTGCTCAGTTTTGTCTGCCTGGCTGCCCAGATGGCTGAGGACGGCCGCGAAGGGGTCGACTACGCAGTCATCAAGGTCTCCAGGCTGCAATGCACAGTTGGAAACAATCGGGCTCTGGGTGAACACCGGGCCTGGTACAACGGAATCTTCAGTCTCCTTTCGCCTGATTGCCGCGAGATGCCTTTTGTTACCTCCTTCTCCGGCCTTAATCTGGAGCATTACTTCGACGCGCGACCGGCGAGCGATGACCGGGCTATCCTCTTCGAGCCCAGGGCCGCTCCCATGGAATTCCGGCTCATCAGTTCGACGACCGCGGAGCTCCGCCAGGCACCCACTCCTGTTTACGGCGTCGAAAGCACGACCCGATTTGAGCTCCACGATCCCTACTATCTCGACATGGAGTTCACCTGCGTACCCAGAAAGCCCGAACTGGCAGGGAATTTCCTCGGCGTCTTCTGGGCCTCGTACATCAACGATCCCGAAGACAAGAGCATCCACTTCCTCGCGGCGGGGTCTACGCTCGCCAAACCCGTCTGGGTGCAATTCCTCACACAGGAGCACAACCGCGATAGCACCGTTCGAAATGAGGCTGACTCGACACAGATCAAATTCGACACCGAAAAACCGACCTTGTGGAACAGTATTTCTCCGTTGCGCTATTCGGCGCCGTTCTTCTACGGCCGCTTTCGCAACATGGTCCTCATCTATATATTCAAACCGGACAAGAGAATCCGTTTTTCCCACTCACCATCCGGCGGCGGCGCTACGAAGGGCGGGGACGGCTCCAACCCGGCGTGGGACTTCCAGTTCATTGTTCCCGATTACAGGGTCGGAGATGAATACCGACTGAAGGCGCGCCTGGTTTACAAGCCATGGAAAGACCGAAAGGACGTCCTTCTCGAAGTGAGTCGATATTTGGACGGTCTGTGACGGTCGGTTTTTGTGAAGCGCGCGCAGCTACGCCTGAAAAACTTCGAGCGCTGAAAACCGCGACTGAATGCAATCAGTGGCTCTTAACTTGGCGGCAGGCGCGGATGGCGCCGATCAGGTTGGTGCTTGGACCGGCCTTCGTCACGTAAGCGACGGCGCCGGCATCCCGCATGGCTTGGGCACGCTCGCCTTCTTCAAACATCGACAGGCCGATAATGCGGATATCCGGAAAACGCTGGTGGATAATCCGGGTCGCTTCAATGCCGTTCAGCCGGGGCATGCTGAGATCCATAAGGATGACGTCGGGCATCAGACTCCCTGCCAACTCGATGGCCGCCTGGCCGTCTGTGGCGCCACCGACGATTTCGATATCCGGTTCTCGATTCAGGAGTTGCGACAGGCCTTCGCGTACCACTGCGTGATCGTCGGCCACCAGTACCCGGATCTTCGAACCGGGTGTTCGAGACGTGAACCAGACCTCCGGTTCGGCGATTCCCGCCTGATCCGGACTACCAGCCCAGTCTCCGGCAGCGGGTTGGACCAGCGGCACAGTCAAGGTCAGTCGACTGCCGTTCCCCGGAGAGCTCTGGACCTCCATCTTGCCGCCGATCAGTTGAAGCCGCTCGCGAATTCCGAACAGCCCAAAACCCCCGCCGGCCTCGCCCGCAGGCCTCACTTTTGCGGGATTAAAGCCAGATCCTTTATCGCTGACGGTAATCTCGATCGCGCTACCTTCAGGCTGCCGAACAGCGACGTTCACCGAACGAATCCGCGCGTGTTTTACTGCATTGAATATCAACTCACGCACCGACTCGAAAAGCAGGATCTTGACGTCCTCGACAAGTGGAGGGATGTCCTCCTCCAAGGCCAGATCGACGCACAGGCCATGCTTATCAGCCATCCAGTCAGCCAACCACTCCAGGCCGGCCGACAGCCCTCCCTCCTGGAGAATCGGAGGGCTGAGCTCCGTGGTTAGGGACCGCGAAAGCTCTAAAGACTCGTTCAGCAGTTCCTTGATCTCACCGACCGCCTGCCTGGCAGCGTTGTCTTCGACGCGCCTGAGAACCTCCAGGCGGAGCATCGCGCCGAACAGCAACTGCTGCAGGTGATCGTGCAGAATCGTCGCGATTCTCCGGCGTTCGCGCTGCTCGGCCAGCGCCAGCTCTCCCGCCAGCGCGCGCAGCTGTCTGGCATGCTCGGCCAATTCCTCCGTCCGCTTGTGATGCAGGTCTTCTCTAATCCGGTTGGTCTCTATCTCAACCCGCCTGCGGTGCAGCTGGGCCCGCAGACGAGCCCGCAGGACCACGAAATCACTCGACTTGGACACGTAATCATCTGCGCCGGCGGCGAAACTCTCGAGAATGGCATCCTGGTCCTCCCGGCCTGTAAGCATGATCACCGGGGTAGCTTGAGAGTTGGCCAGGTTCTTGATACGCCGGCACACCTCCGGGCCCGGCATTCCCGGCATCATCATATCGAGCAGCACACAGTCAACCGACCGGACTTGCAGAAGCTGCAAAGCTTCCTCGCCCGATGCGGCCAACACTACTTCCAACCCGTCCTTGGCGAGCTGAGAGCCGAGCTCGTGTGCATATGTCGGGCTATCGTCTACAGTCAGAATCAAGGGCGCGGGAGGATCCGAAACCGCGTCCCGGCGACTGTCCGCCAACAGCTGCGCCTGCAACATCAGATCTGCCAGATTGTAGGGTTTTCCGATGTGCGTGTCGGCCTGCACGCTCAGATTCCGCAACTGATCGGCAGCTTGTGTTTCAGAAGACAGAAGGATGATCGGTGTGCCCATTGTGGCCCGGTTGTTTTTGAGCTCCTGGACAAAATCCGCACCATTCATGTCCGGCAGCCAGCTGTCGAGGATGACCAGGTGGAATCGATCTTCCCCAAGTGCCGTGCGGGCGGCAGCGGCCGAATAACAAGCGATCGCTTTCCACCCCGCCGCTTCAAAGGCTTCCTGCAGGTCCATCCGGACGGTCAGGCTGTCGTCGATAATAAGAACACTTCTCATTCTTGGTTCTTCAGCCGAAGTGTGGGCTTTCTTCCCCGTAGAATGATTCAATCAGCCGCTGAGCTCAACTGAGCCAGGTGCAGCAATGCCGGTCCGATCTCATCAAGGGCAAGCACCCGTCGGGCGGCGTCGAGCTCGATTGCCGCTCGCGGCATTCCGTAAACCACGCTACTCGGTTCATCCTGAGCTATGGTCATCCCCCCGGCCTTCTTGATCGCCAGCAATCCGGTGGCGCCGTCGCGGCCCATGCCCGTGAGCAGGCAGGCGACAACCGAATGACCCATTTCCCTCGCAAGGGATTCGAACAGCACGTCCACCGACGGTCGGCAGAAATGTCTTTCGGCGTCCCGGGTCGTCCACAATCGACCGCTCTTCAGCACAAGATGCCGATCCGGAGGCGCCATGATGACGCCCGGCTGACCGACCTGCGGCATCAGCTGACCATCGACGCAATCCCGCACCGGTATCGACGCCACCGTGCCAAACCACTCGGTCAGTGCCACTGCGAAGGGACTGGCAATATGGATGACGACCAGGACCGGTAGCGGGAATTGGGGCGGCAGTGACCGGAGGACATGAGCCACGGCGCCTGGGCCGCCGGTCGAGGCTCCTATCGCTACACAGCGGAAACTTCCAGCATCATCCGAGAGGCCAGTAAGGCCTGATACGGACGGTTGGTTCACCGGCCCCCGTTGCGCCAAGCCGACGCGCGCTGCCTGGAAGTCCGCCAGCCGGGCCCGAGGGTGGGTGATCACCCTGATCCGTGAAACCATCTTGATCGTCCGCCGATACTTACTCTCCCACTCGTCACCAAAAGAATCACCGGTGGGCTTCTCCAGAACGTCCACCGCTCCGGCTGCCAGGGCCTCGTAAGTCTTGAAGAGCTCACCCCGGTTAGTGGATGCCGAAACGACCAGGATAGGTGTCGGGAAGTAAGCCATTATGTGCTCGGTGGCCGCCAAGCCGTTGAGGACCGGAAGCATCATGTCGAGGGAAATGACATCGGGGCGCAGCTTCTCGCAAAGCTCGATCGCCTTCTGCCCGTCATCAGCTTCACCCACGACCTCGATTTGCGGGTCAGCACGGAGAGCTTCTACCAGATATTTGCGAATCGTCAACGAATCTTCAACCACCAGCACGCGAACCTTGGCCATAAATCAACCAACCAGCTCGTGGATCGTCCTGAGCAACAGCTCTTCGTCGAACCTGCTCTTGACGATGTAAGCCTTGGCGCCGAGTTGGGCGCCCTTTGCACGATCCTCTTCGGAATCACGCGATGTGACCACAATCGAAGGAATTCCACTGCTTTCCGGGTCATTACGGGCGGACTCGATGAATTGAAAGCCGTCCATTCCCGGCATCTCCACGTCGACCACGAACAAGCCGTACCGGCGTTGGCGGGCCTTTTTCAAGGCCTCCTCGCCTGAAGAGGCCGTGTCGACCTCGTACCCCGCCGTTTCGAGAATGCCCTGTTCGAGCATGCGTGTCGTCAGCGAATCGTCGATGACCAGCAACGGCGGAGGGCAAGCAGCAGTGATGTCAGTGGTCGGGATCAAGTTCGAATGAACCGCTTTAACCAGCCCCTCGGGATTTAAAACCAGCTGAGGGTTGCCTTCGCTGTCCAGAAAGGCGCCGCCCAGGATCGGAATTGTTCCGAGAATCTCCGGTATCGGCCTGATCACCACTTCCTCACGGCCGAGAAGGTGATCGACGCCGAAAGCCGCGATTCCCGACTGCGACTCCAAAACAACCGCTGAAAAAGAGGCTGGAAGCTGGTGCGAGCCGGTCTGAAGCAAGCGCTCCAGCATAGTAAAGCCAATACCCTGTCCGTCGAATACTATCGTCTGCCCCTCCGGTGATTGGCCGATATCAGAAGACGTGAGCCGGAGGGCACGCTTGATCGCAGCGTGCGGGATCGACACGGCCCTTCCGCCGCAATTCACGTGCAGGACTTCCTGTGACTCGACCAGCACCGGCACTGAAATTTCGATCTCGGTGCCGTTTCCGGGCTCCGTTCGCGTCGCGATCTTGCCCCGCAAGGAGGCCACTGCGTCGCGGACAACGTCCAGTCCGATGCCCCGGCCGGACAGCTCCGAGACGAGTGAAGCAGTCGTTATCCCACCGCGAAGCAGCAGCGCCATCGCCGACGCAGGTGTCAGGCGAGCGGCGTCCGCCGGCAAGACCAGGCCGCGTTGAAGGACAACCTGGCGAACCCGCTCCAGGTCCACACCCCGCCCGTCATCGCTACAGACAAACAGCGCTCGGTTTCCATGCCGCTCGACTTTGATCCGCACCACTCCCGCCGCTGGTTTTCCGACCGCCACACGATGCTCGACCGGTTCGACTCCGTGCATCACGGCGTTGCGGACAAGATGAATCAGGGCGTTGCGAAGCAGTCCGAGCCCGTGCCCGTCCAGCCGGGTGTCACCACCTTTTCCCTCGAAGACCACCTGTCTGCCGGTAGCTTCCGCCGCATCTCGAGCAGTCCGCTCCAGCAGGCCGAAGATCGAATTCGCAGGTACAAGCCGCATCGTGGCCGCCTGCTCGTATGCGTCGTTTAGCTCCCGGTTCGCCCGGTCGAGGATCGAACTGATTTTCTGATGGATGTCTTTGAGTGAGCTCTTGAGGTTCATCGTGGCCGGACTCTCGTTCAAGGGAGTCCGGCTACCGGGTTCCTGGGCTGCCCGTGGGAGCGCAGACTCGTCGGCCAGCCTTGCAGCCCGGCCAAGTTCTCCGGTTTGGCGAAACAAGCCGGACAACTGTACTCGGAGCTCGGACAAGCTTCTGAGCAGCGCATCCATGTCTTTGATTCCTATCCGAACCGCTTCAAACCACTGGATGGGCGTGCGCGCGCCTGCCGGCTCGGGAGTGGCCGGCGCCGGCAGCGGGTCTGTTGTGGTCGGGTTCTCCCGACTCCGGCTGCCTTGTTCTGTCGAGCGGAGCTCTGTTAATTCCGAAGAGACCTGATCGATCCAGGCCAGTAATTGTCGGATCTTGTCGGGAGAGAAACCCGACGGGTCGTCGCGAGATGCAGCCAGGATCTCCTCAATCGAGTGGCTCAGCTCAGAAATCCGCATCTGCTTTACGATCCGGGCGGCACCCTTGAGGGTATGGGCATGGCGCAAAAGCCGCGAGACCAGATCCGGATTTCCATGCCCTTTTTCCAACTCCAGAACGCCTCGTGTCAGGTTTTCCACCAGCTCGTGCGCCTCGGGCCGGAAGTACTTATACGGGTCCGCGCTCATGTCAGGCTCGCCCATCCGAGTTAATAAAGCGACCGAGGTCGCGCGACAGCGTTGTCAACTCCGCCACCGTTTGAAGCACCTGGCTGGAGCTCGCCTCTGCTTCCCGGGCGGCTTGTGCCACATTGGCGACCGCCGTGTTGACCTGTTCGACCGCAGAGCTCTGCTGTTTGGTGCTCAGCTCAATTTCCCTCGCGGCTTCGGTGGTATTCCGCAGAAGATCACTGATT
>RPQK01000121.1 GCA_003819755.1 Acidobacteriota bacterium
CAGCAGCGCGGACGGGGCGAGACGCCCCTTGCCCCAGTGCAGGCGAGACGCCTGCGCTCCCAGCGGACGCCTCCACCTTCGAGGCCCTCAGGCCGGTCGACGCGGTGCCACTTCCTCGGGAGGGTTGGAACAACGATTTGCTGTCACCCAGGGTAGGCCGCAAACCGCGCGGCCAACTCTGGGCTCTGCTACGTGACCCCTTTGGGGCACAAGCGTCCAAATAAGAAGCCGCATTTTGCGCGAGGCAGGCCTTTTGGGAGTGCGGCGGCAACGAGAGGCCGACGCTTTATCAGGCCTCGAGGCGACGGCGCTTTCCCCTATGCACGATCGAGCGTGCACGACATCCTACAGGCCAAAGCGGCGTCGCCTCGAGGCCTGATAAAACGTCGGCCTCTCGTTGCCGCCGCACTCCCAAAAAAGTCGGACAACGGCCTTAGACGTGCCGTCTAGCCGTTATCCCGGCAGCCTTGCGAGATCCGTAAAGTCTTTCATGGTTCTTCAGGCCGCCCACAGACTATGAAAAACGTTGTTGGTTGCAGGCCGTTAAACCGCCTCACTGCTGCTTCGGTGACTCGGGTCTTCCGAGGCGGCCGGCTCGTCTTCCCCCGCGCTGGCCTTGGGACTCAGGCCGCCCGTATTCGTCGCGTAACGCCAGTTGTGTCCCCCGGGTTTTGTTCATGATTTCAACCGCAGCGAGTCTTTCGGCGTCTCTCCGGCAACTGAAGGCGTTAACCGTCACCTGGTCACCTTTTTGAACCGTAAAGTTACCGTCCAGCCAGGCGGAGTAAGGTCCGACTGCGATCGAAATAAGGGAGCCATCGACACCCTTGACGACCATTGTCGGCATGCCCTTTCCGGCTTGCACCTGGACATCCTCCACGCTGCCTTGGATCAGCCGAAGATCTTCGCTTTTGAGAGGCTCAGTGCACAGCCGGTTGCCGCCCCAGCGCTGGGCCTGTAAAGGCAGGACGATCAGGAACAAAACGAATGTAACGAGTATGTACCGTCTCATGATCGGCTCCTTTCGGCCCGGGCCTCGGCAAAATGCCAGGCCCGGGCTCTTTTGGGAAGAAGAGAACTACCGGCGGCCTCCACGGCCTCCGCGGCCGCCACGTCCACCCTGATTCCCGCGCGGCCCGGTGCCGTCACAACTGCCCTGCCCATTGCCGGATCCAGCTCCGTAACCGCTGCCGTCCTTCGGTCCCTGGCCCTGGTTTCCGGAACCGTCACCGGGCCCGTTGCCTTTGCCTCCTTTGCCCTGGTTGCGTTTTGTGCCGACTGGCTGTCCACAGTCGTCACAGATGCCGTCACCGTTCGCATCGTTGGGGCACTGCTGGACGGTCGTGCCGCTGACCTGATTTCGGGACCCACCCCAGGACTGCGCCCATACGGCCGTCGAGCCGAGGATTACTACCGAGAACAACGCCAGAATCTGAATGCTGCGTTTCATAGCAAGCTCCTTTCAATGAAGCGATCTAGTTACTTTCACCGCAGCATAGTCAGGCAAAGGTCGTGCCAGGGAAGGGCAGATGCGCTAACTGACTAAAAACTGGTTACTTAGCGGAAATCAGAGGGCGTGGTCTACCAGCTGTTTGTGCAGGCGTTGCACTTCGGGGCTGTTCTGAAGCGCAAAAACTGCACTTCAGTCCCGACCGGTCAGACCGTATTCCTTCAGCCGGTACTGGAGCGTTCGGAGACTGATATCCAGTTGTTCGGCTGTCCGTCGCCGGTCGCCGTCGTTCGCCTCGAGGGCTTTCAGGATGGCCGTTTTTTCGATTTCGGCCAGAGTGCGGGTCGAGTCGACGCCTGGCACAGGGCGGGGAATCTGAACCGGCAAATCGTCGTCTGGCTCTCCGCTACGATATCGGCAATCGGGAAATAGACTTCGCTGTCCGCCCGCTGGACGAGCCTTTCGTTCTGCAGGATCCTCTGTTCGAGCAGGCGGGATACCACGAGCCTTAACTCATCCGGGCTTTTAAGCGGTTTCGTGAGATAGTCGGCGGCGCCAAGCTTGATCGCTTCCACCGCAGTCTGGATCGATCCGAAGGCAGTCAGAACCACCACCGGGGTTTCGGGAGCGTTTTCCCTCATCCACCGGACCAGCTCGGACCCCGACATCATCGGCATCCGCTCATCGGTGATGACCAGGTCGAAGCTCCTCTGACTCAAGAGCTGGCGCGCTTCTTCACCGTTGGCTGCGGTCACAACCGCGAAGTCTTTCTCGAGGACCGCCCGCATGAGTTGGCGTTGCGGGGCTTCGTCATCGGCGACCAGGATCGAGAACTTCACCTTTTGCATCGTACTTATCCCTGCGCCCAGCAGCGACGGCCTTCCGGTCAGGAAGAGAAGATACGTGGGCCGGCAGGATTAACCGGCAAACGGCGCCTCTCGGCTCTCGATTACGGATATCGATCGTCCCTCCCAGCCGTTCAACAATCTGGCGGGAAACCGGAAGCCCAAGTCCGGTTCCCCGGGTTTTGGTGGTGACGAAGGGCTGAAAGAGCTCCTCCGGATCCTGGTCTCCTAGCCCCGTGCCTTCGTCACAGATCTCAACCAAATAATTCTGCGTAGACCGATCAATTGTCACGTCGATGGCGGAGTCCGAGGGGACGCCTCGATAGCGTTCAACAGGATGTTGAGGAACACTTGTCTCAACCCGTCGGGATCGGCTCGCACGGATGCGGGAGGGTCAGGGTCGGGAAGCTTGAACTCGATTTTCTTCTCGGCCGCCTGGCTGCGCAGTCCCTCTGCGACGCCCGCGACAAGCTCTTTCAGGTCGAGCTCGACCGAGTTAATCGGGCGCGGCCGGGCGAAAGCCAGCAGGTCCGTGACCAGACGCTCCAGGCGTTCGGCTTCAGTGACCACGGTTGTCATCATTTCCTGCGTATCGTGGTCCGGCGGAAGGCGTTCCTGGGCTACCTGGGTGAGACCTTTAATGGCGCCCAGAGGGTTTCGAATCTCATGAGCCAGAGTCGCGGAGAGTCGACCGAGAGCCGCCAGGCGACGTTGGGATTCCTGTTCCGCCTGTAGCTCCAGGAAACTCCGAAGAGTCCGGACGAAAAAATACCCGAGAACGCACAACGCGAAAATTGCCAGGGCGGACACACCAACATGGAGATACGTCTGGCGGGTAATAAATTCCGCGCTGGATGGATCGATCCCTATCCGCAGGTTGAGCCTCGCCCGCTGGTCGCTGTCGTGTTCCTGCGGGAGCCCGGGCGGGCCGAATCTTCCACCACCCTGACGGCCCCACCGGGGAGTCCGCACCGCCGTCTCGTACAAGTAGAGATCGTCCGACTGTCGGCCGCCGGTTGTAAGGGTCTGACCGTTCGGCTCAATCAAGGCGACATACTTTAGCCAGGGATATGAGCCGGACTGAAGTGTTTCGTCTATGACTGGACGCCAGGCGTCGGGGTCGAGGCGGTCAGGACCGCGCAGCCGCTCGGTCAAGATCGCCGAGATCTCGTGCGCCCGGTCCTCCAGATAGAGGTTGCGCAACTCGATCATGCTTGTATAACTGCTGATGGCTGAGACCGCCATGGCGACACAGACGACCGCTACAGCCCCGACAAAAACCCGGGTCGGGAAGTGTCGATAGGTCCCGGTGTACGAAGTCATTGCGGATATTCTAGTCTTCGATACGGCTGGTTTCGAGAGCGGAAACGGTGGCGCACGATAACGTGATGCGGGATGGCTTGGCCCGCCTCTTAGAGGCAGAGCCCGACAGAGTCGTCGTGGGTGAAGCAGAGAGGGCGGTGAATGAGGCACTCAAGACCGGAGTCTTCGCTCAGCGGGGTGAAGCCACCCGGGTTATTACCGCGGACATGCCCGAGGTAAGAGTCATCGGTCTTTGCATGTTCGACGAGGCCGAACGCGCGCAGACCATGCTCGCCGCAGGAGCCGCCGGCTACCTGAGGAAAAGCAGCCAAGCGAGCGGGGCGTGCGCCGGTTCTGGCAACTGAGCCGCCGATCGTATAGAATTGGGTCCTCTCTTCTCCTGAGGAAGGCGAAGTCAGCAGAACGATTCGTTCCGCGATCCTTCACGGCTGCTCCCGTGTTCAGTCCCTTCGTTCAAAGATTTGGCTGGGAAGCGAACTGGGCTATGAAAGCACGAAAGAACAATTCCCGAAACACCGGACAAAACTCAGGGTCAACGGCGGACACACGGGGCAGATCGCAGTCGGGGCAGTCGCCCCTTTCCCCACCTTCGAGTGACCGGGTCAGTGAAGAGCAGTTCAACGCTTTCTTTGACAACGCCAATGTCGGGGCGACACAACTCGACACTTGCGGCCGGTTCCTGGCAGTCAATGATCGCTTCAGCCAGATCACGGGCTACAGTCGGGAGGAACTCCTGGCCGGCATGACTCCACTTGACCTGTCTTACCCAGCTGACCGCGAGCGGGACCGGGAGCATCTGATGCCGTTCATCGAAGGCAAGACTTCACCGTACCAGGTCGAAAAGCGCTACGTCCGCAAGGACGGTCGAGTCATTTGGGTGAAGATCACGGGCGGTGCGGTCCGAGACATTGACGGGCGCGTGGTGCGAACGGCCGGCATCATTGAAGATATTACCGCCCGCAAGAATACGGAGGCGGAACTCGACGCGCTGCGCCGCCGCCTCGACGCCGATCTGAACTCCATGGTGCGGCTCCACCAGATCAGCACCAGGTTCTTCCGGGAGGCCGACCTGAGGGCCCTGCTCGAGGAGAGCCTGGAAACGGCCATCGATATTACCGGCGCGGACATGGGGAAGATACAGCTCTTCGACGAGGCTTCCAGCACGCTTCACATAATGGTTTACCGTGGTTTTGACCAACGGTTTCTCAACTTCTTCGCGACGATTGGAGTAGGCCGCGCTGCCTGCGGGGAGGCGGCCAGGCGAAGGGAACGGGTCGTTGTCGAGAACATTGCGGAAAGCGCGCTGTTCGTTGGTACGCCAGAACTGGAGGTTATGCTGGAGGCGGGGGTCAAGGCCATTCAGTCAACGCCGCTCATCAGCCGAGCCGGCCGCCTCGTTGGAGTACTTTCAACGCATTACCGAGAGCCCTCCCGTCCCGACGAGCAAAACCTGCGCCTGCTGGACGTCCTGGCCCGTCAGGTGACTGATCTGATTGAGGCGCAGCAGTCTCAAGAGGCCTTGCGTGAGAGTGAACGGCGCCTTCACGATGTCATCGATCACGCCAATGCGACCGTCTGGCTCAAGGACCTCGAAGGCCGGTTCCTCATGACCAACCGGTATATGGAAAAGGAACTGGGCCTGTCGAAGGATCAGATCCTCGGACGAACCGTTTTTGACCTGTTTCTTGAACGTGAAGCGGCTCAATACGATGCCAATGATCGACAGGTATTGACTTACGGACAGCCCAGGGAATTCGAGGAGACTCAGACCGAGGCAGACGGTGAACACACATACATCGCCAGGAAATTCCCGTTGCGGAATGCGGAAGGGCAGATCTATGCCCTCTGCGCTATCTGCACCGACGTGACCGAACGCAAGGCGGCGGAGCAGGCCTTACGCCACAGCCGAGAAGATCTCAACCGTGCCCAGGCCGTCGCTCAGACAGGGAGTTGGCGACTGGATGTTCGGCGAAACGAGTTGCTCTGGTCGGATGAAGCACATAGGATCTTCGGCATTCCACGTGGGACGCCGCTCACCTATGAGACCTTCCTTTTCGCAGTGCACCCGGAAGACCGTGAGTTGGTGGACCAGAAGTGGGAGGACGCCCTTCAAGGTGAACGCTATGAGGTCGAGCACCGCATTATTGTCGGGCGGGAGGTCAAGTGGATCCGCGAGAAGGCGGAGTTGGAGTTCGACGGTGAGGGGAAACTGTTGGGAGGATTCGGAACTTGCCAGGACATCACGCAGCGAAAAAAGACCGAGGAGGATCTGCGCGAGTTAACGGTCACGCTTGAGGAACGGGTGGTACGGCGTACGGCCGAGCTTGAGCTGCGGGCCGCTCAGCTTTCGCGACTCCATCACGAACTGACCAGGGTGGAGCAGAAGGAGCGCCGGCGTCTGGCCGAGTTACTTCACGACGGGTTGCAGCAGATGCTGGTCGCGGCGAAGTTTCGCGTGACCGAGACGCGTCAGCGAGTCCAGGAGAACGATGCGGTTCAGCAGAACCTGAACCAAATCGATGAGCTCCTGACGCAGGCGATTGAAACTTCCCGTTCTCTCACAATGGAGCTCTCACCGCCCGTCCTCCAGGAGCTTGGATTGATACCGGCCCTGGGGTGGTTGGCCGATTTCATTGCCACGAGGCACGGCGTTCAAGTAAAAGTTTTTGCCGCCAGGAAAGCGGAGCCTTCCTCCCAGGAGGTCGCCCTTCTGCTGTTCCCGGTCGTTCGCGAATTGTTGTTCAACGTCGTCAAACACGCCGGGGTCAAGGCAGCAAATGTAACACTCGAGCGCGAGGATCAAGGCCTGAGACTGAAAGTCACCGACCAAGGTTGTGGTTTTGATTCTTCCAAGTGGCAGACCATGTGCGCCGGCTCGGCCTGTGGTTTTGGTTTGTTAGACGTGCAAAACCGTGTGGAGTTGGCCGGCGGCAAACTGGAAGTCGACAGTGCCCCCGGCCGAGGCACCACAGTTACGGTAACAGTGCCCCTCTAAGGGCTTTGTTACGGCGCGGGCGCCAGTAGTTCCCCCCTCGGGCGAACAGCGCAAGCCATTTCTTTCCATGCCTGCACTTTAGGGCCTGGCCAGGCAGGAGCGGGAGGAGGAACTCCTCGCACCCCTGCCCCGGCATAAGCGCTCACTTCTTATTTGCGTTTATCTCGGTGGCAAGCGCCTCGAGTGGTGCCAGACCGTTTGTAGTTCCGCCTTCAGGCGGGCAGTTGAGATCGTTGAGTTGAGCAAGATTGGCAATCGTGACTGCCCGCCTGAAGGCGGAACTACAAACAGTCTGGCACCATCTCGAGGCGCTTGCCACCGAGATAAACGCAAACAAGAAGCCGTACAGGTTCGATCGTGCACAGGGAAAAGCGGCGTCGCCTCGGGGCCTGATAAAACGTCGGCCTCTCGTTGCCGCCGCACTCCAAAAAAGGCCTGTCTCAGAGCGCTCGCGCATGCGAAAAAATCGGACGACGCAAATCGGGGGGCGGAAATCGAGTTCAGTCACCTCTTTCCCCCGTTTGCCCCCCGCCCACGTCACCATCCTCGCGAGCGCGCGGCTTTTGGTTAACGACTCGGGATCTAGTCGGAGGGCCGGGCAAGAGGCAGTCGTGTGCGAAAGGTTGAGCCTTGTCCCAAGGCACTTTCCACCTGGATCTCCCCCCGATGGCTTTCGATGATCCAACGGGCGATCGACAAACCCAGGCCGGTTCCGCCGGACGCTCGCGAACGAGCCTTGTCGGCGCGGTAGAAGCGTTCGAATATGTTGGGCAAATCCTGGTCCGAGATGCCGATGCCGGTGTCCCGCACTTCGATAATGGCAAATCCGTCGAGCTCAGTTAAGCTGACGTCGACACGACCGCCCGGGCCTGTATATTTGACCGCATTGTCGAGCAGGATCACGAATACCCGGCGAAGGGCCTCACAGTCTCCTTCCACCGGACACGCGTCGGCTGCAATTGCCTCGCGCAGTTGCACCTGCTTATCCTGGCACAGTCGCTGGATCTGGCGACACGCCTCTCGCAGGCTTTGTGCCAGGTCCATGGGGGCCATTCCAAGCCTGGCGGCTCCTGAGTCGGCGCGCGCCAGGGTCAGCAGATCTTCGATCAGGCGCGATGTCTGTTCGAGCTCATGGAGGATTTGACCAAGCGCCTCACGATAGTCGGTCGCCGGACGGTCCTTGCGTAGCGCTACTTCAGCCGTGACCCGCATCAGGGAAATCGGCGTGCGTAGTTCGTGGGACGCATCGGCGGTGAACTGGGTGATTCTTCGAAATGCGGACTCCAGGCGAGCCAGCATCTCGTTCAGGGTCTCGGAAAGCCTCTGCAACTCGTCTCCTGTCGACGGCGTCTGAAGACGTTTAGAGAGATTGTGCTCACCGATGGAGCGAGCGGTGCGAGTGATTTCATCCACGGGTCTCAGAGCGCGCCGACTCATCCAATAACCGCCCGTCGATGCCAACAGGAGCAGGGCGGGAATACCCCACAGCAGAGTCCAGCCAAGCTCGCTAAGGACCTCGCCGAACTCTTCAAGCCGGACAGCCGCCTGGACGACATACACCTCTTTATTGATCGTGATTTTTGATGAATTCACGCGCACCAGGTGTTTGCCGCTACCGAAGCTCTCGCGGCGGTACTTGCGGGCGATTTCTCCGGGCAACACGCTGGGAAGGTTGTACTTGCGGATCGAATCCGGCTGATAGACCCACCGTCCCCTGGAGTCGTTGACCTGAAGAAGGCCTCCTCCCAGGCCTAATTCCGAATACTCCTCCAACTCCCCGAGGAGATCGGCCAGCCGGTGTTCCGGCTCATGCTCCAGCAGCCTTCGGATGCCTTTCAGTTGATTCTCGAGCTCCTCGTCAACTGCGTTAAAGACGCTTTCACGCACGGCCAGAAAGACACCGGCGGCGAACAGGGTCAGGCTCGTAGCCAGCACCGCGAAGTACCAGAGCGTCAATCGAGCGCGGACGGACAAAGGTTTCATTCTTCTAAATTCTCGCAGAGACAAAAACCGATTCCGCGAACAGTGTGGAGCAGTTTTGTCTCGTGACCGCGATCCACTTTGCCGCGAACCAGGCTCACAAACGCATCGAGCGTGTTGCTTTCAACCTCCTGGTCGAACCCCCAGACCGCCTCGATCAACGCGTTTCGTTCGACGGTCTTTCCTGCCCGACGCATCAGGCACTCGAGCAGGCGAAACTCGGTCCGGGTCAAGTGAACCGGCCTGTCCGCTCTATAAACTTCGTGGGTCGCGGGGTCGAGAACGAGATCGCAAACCTGGATACGTAGCGGCCTTGGTTGGTCACCTCGCCGGGCCACTGCCCGAAGCCGGGCCAGAAACTCGACGAACGAAAAGGGCTTCGTCAGGTAATCATCCGCGCCCGAATCCAGGCCTTTGACGATATCGGGGACGGCGTCGCGGGCCGTGAGCATCAGGATTGGAGTGTGATTGCGGCAGTCCCTCAAGCGGCGAGCCACCTGAAAGCCATCGACGCGGGGGAGCATCACGTCCAGCACAATGGCGTCGAACGGGTAAGTCCGGGCGATTTCCAGACCTTCCTGGCCGTCAAACGCGAGGGTTACAGAATGGCCCTCCTCCTCCAACCCCTTCTTCAGGAGCGCGGCCATCTGTTTCTCGTCTTCGATAATGAGAATCTGCATTGAGACCCCGTGCTCCTCACAGTCCGCCGCGTCAGTAGTAGAACGGGTAAACCGCCTTGCTCCGCACCGCGCGTCCGGCGTTGCGGCGCCGTCCTCCGGCAGTGTTTAGCAACTGGTTGAAAACTCCATAGATATCACTGCCGATCTTAGGGATGATGTGAAGACGGACGTAAACGTCGGCCCGTTTGGATTCATTGTTCCACTGGCTGAAGACCTGGAGGTTGGCTCGATTGCTGAATGCATAGGTGAAACGTGACGCGATCTCGTGCGTCGTAAAACGGCCCTGGGCAAAGCTGGCCCGGTTGGCGACATAGGCGCCACCCATGCTGAGATGTTGAGTCAACTTCACGTTGCCCTCCAGCTCGAGCTCCTTCAGCTGGCCATTGTAGTAGCCTCCCCAACTGGTTGCAGCATCCAATTGCCAGCGCCTCTTGGAGGCGGATTCAATTTGGATCTCATAGCTGTTCCACCAGTAACGGCCCCGTGGAATTACCACGTCCGAGAAGACATCGAAATCTTCATCGAGGCGGTCGAAGTTGCGTATGATGTTGAATTCAAAGGAATCGCCGCTCTGGAACTCCGCCCCCAGCGGCCGGAACTCCTGCTCCAGCGATTCGAGCTCGCGTCCGGGCAGCGTATTAAACCATTTGATGTCCAGGGGTTTGATGAATACCTGCCGGATCCACCTATTCCAGGGAGCGGGTGGCCGGGGCTGAAAGCGCGCCTTCATACCGTACTGCTCTATGGCGCCGCGCTTCAGGAAACCCAATTCCGGGTTGAAGTTCTTCTGAATTACATCGTAGCTGAAGATCCCTTCCATCCAGTCGTTCGGGAAGTAAACGTCCAGATGCCCGGCGACATTATTGCCTCGGAGTTCCGGTGTGCTCGTCTGCGCGATCGATGACGAGATGGACACGTTCTGTCCATGCAGCTCAGAGAAGGAAAAACTGCTGTCGATCCCAAACGTTTGGTTTCGATTGCCGTCACGGGTGTTGTAAACGTTATTGAAGATCGCGCCTATGTAGGACTTCCGCAGAATGCCGAATTTCGGACGAAAGACGGTGAAGTTCGCGGCCGGCGTCGACTCGTCGCCGCCCGTCTGGGCATTCAGAAACCCCAGGTCAAAGCGCCCCACCTTTCCGGTTACTCGTCCACCAAAGTCGATGGGAATCGGCTGACCTTTTTCGGAAAGGCCGATTCTGCGGCTCCAGAAGAGCTGAGTGTCTTCGGCTGAGGCAAAATCGAAGAACCCGGCATTCTCCTGGAAAAACTCCCTCTTCTCGGGAAAACGAATCGGGAAACGTGTCAGGTTGACCACCTGATTATCGACCTCGGTCTGCCCGAAGTCCGTGTTGACCGTCAGATCGCTGGTCAGATTCTCAGCCAGTTTGACCTTGGCGTCGAAGCCGTACTTCTCCTCGTGCGCCTGTTGCAGGCGATCGGTTTCCGTACCGCCTGCCGGCGGGGATTCCGTCAGCGAAAAAGCCAGATAAGGCCGGATTTCATAACGGTGGCTTCGCTTGATATCCTCGATTCCTTCCAGCAGGCCAGCCTCGGAGATTCTCAGCAATCCCGCGTTTCGCCGATAGGCCTGCCACAACACCTCCTCGTTCTTCCTGCCGATCATGCGCCTGAAGTTGATTCCCCAGACCTGGTCCGGCCCGCCTCTGAAGCGCAGGGTGTCGAATGGAACCATGATTTCCGCTTGCCACCCCTTTTCCGTCACGATCGTCCGCACATCCCAGACCCCGTTCCAATCCAGGTTGTTTCCTTCGCCTTCGTCCGTAACGAGCGCGTCCTTTCTGGCACCGTTGGTATTGACCGCAAAGTAGTAGGCATTCCGGTGATCGAGATAGGTGTCGATGACGATCGAGATGTTGTCGTCTCCTTCGATGTTGCCGTCCCGGCGCATTTCTTTCGAAACGATGAGTGAGGGGCTGGAATCCTGGCAGATGGTTCCGATGTACAGAGCTTTGTCGTTATAAACCAGTCGAATCTGGGTCTGTTCGGTCGCGGGTTCCCCTTCGGCCGGTTCACGCTGCCGTAAGTCGGTGGTCGCACGGACCTCGGCCCACACCTTTTCGTTGAACAACCCGTCGAGCACCATCGCTTCCGAGGTTCTGAGCGCATCCATCCGCGATTGAGCCGCGAGAGCGGGCAATTGAGGGAAGAGAATCATGCCAAGGAACAGGACCCATCCGACCGGAACGGTTGGTTTGTCTTTGAAGTGGAGCAGAACGATCATTCGGTGCAACTCCTGTTTAGCCACCCAGCCCGTGACCGCTGCTCATCCTGAATGATCAACCTGACGGTTTCGTGAAGAAAGGCGGAGAAAAACGGTGAAGACATAAAAGAGGATCTGGATCCACTCAATCACCTTTTCCAGACCGGAAAAGGTGATTGAGCAGACTGGACTGCGAATTCGAGTGCACCCCCGTGCGGAACAGGGTAGACCGGTCGCTGCGCCACGGCCCAGGCGGCCTGTACCAGGATGTCGTGGCGCAGGGCATCACCCGCGCGTCACGGCGTCGTTTTCTCCTGAAATCCAATTTCAAACGTCCCTGCATCCCGGTCGATCGTCACCGTAGTTCCGTCAGCAAACGTACTGCATTCCTTGCGGTAGTTCGCGCTCAGAAACTCGTGATTCGTCATCTCCAACAAGGCGACTCTTTGGTGCAGCTTCTGAATCTCCCGGACGAGGGCGAGGTTCGAGGTGTCCCGCCCCACTGTCGGGAAACCGCCGTTCAGTAGGCAGCGCAAGTGGTCTCCGGATCCGCCCTCCGGTGTCATGATCGCATCGTGGTAAACCAGGGTGTAAAGCGGAGCCGGGATGCACCCGCCGGCCCGTGCGTCCGACGAGTAATCCACGTAGGGCACCACCCAATCTGCGCCTGCCTCCGTTCCAACGATGCCCAAGTTGTTCCGTGCCCAGCGGAAGCACTCGGCCTGGTACTTCATTGACTCGGTGCGAGTCAAGGGATGTTCCGGATTGAAATCCTCGGTGGGCGGCACGTAGCCGAAAACATCCAGATAGCTCCCCTGCATCCTGATGCCGTGATCGAACATCGCCTCGTAGTTCTTGACCAGGTGGGCCAGGGCAAAGCGCATGTTCAGATAAGCCATCTTGCCGCCATCCCAATAGTCCATGAAGGGGATCCGGCCCTCCTTCCAGCCGCCGAACCGGGTCCCGGGAAAGGCCGTCGGCGAGCTGGCCGCATCTTCCTCCTGAGTAGCGAACTGCGGGTCGTAGGAAGGAGCGTCAATGTAGTAGTCCCGGTACTGATCGTGCAGGTTGTACGGGTAACCCAGCTCTTTGCAGGTCTCGACCCAACGCTTTAGACCCGCCCAGCCGCCAGCAGCCGGGGAAGGAGGCAGGACATCCGGATGCTGCCGGTCGTATCCCATGTAGGGCCATCCCGCCAGCGTGACATAGGCGTGCTCAATCCCCTTGGCTTTCAGTTCACGCAGACGCTGGGCCAACTCGTCGAACGTCACCAGGTTGTAGTTGCGGTCCGCGTTTTTCGGATCGAAGCGATGGGAGGCCGGCTTGTAGTTCCTCAGAGCATGCTGGCGAAGGTGAGGGGTACCGACCAACTGCGCAACGAGCGGCTCCCGGGCGATCTTCTCCTTGAGCGAGACAAACTGTCCGGTGTCCATCACGTGCCGGCGATAGCGTTTTGCCATCGTCACGTAGTTCCCCTTCGGCAGAAAGCACATCCGAACGGAGCGCGGGTAAGCGAGTCTTCCAAGCGAGGCCAGCCAGCGGGGCCCGATAACCGTCGGCCCACCGGGCGGGTGAGAGAAGGTGTAGGCGGCATCATCCGGCGTTTCCATAATGAGGACCAAGGCCGAGTTGCCCTTCTGGAAACCCCACCAGGACATCGACCAGCATTC
>RPQK01000122.1 GCA_003819755.1 Acidobacteriota bacterium
CAAGAACATGGATCCGGCCGTGAGGAGACGATGTTTCCCGTATATGTGGCTCCGCGACGCGGGGATTCGGATGTATGCCTTGTTACGGGAGCGAAGCTCACTGCCGGCATTCGAGGAAGTCCGTAGGCTGCGACCTCGATTTGAGAAAAAGCGCGCATTCGTGCAGGGCCGCCGTAAGGCGGCACCGGATGAGATCGCACGCTGGTTTGCCTTTCGGCCGGTGAGCTATGAAGTGTGAGGGAACGACCTGAACGACACAAAAGGATGCCGCTGAGATTTTTCAAGTCCTTCAGGTCTTTCAGGTCCTTCAGGTCTTCCAAGCTTCTGCGCAAAAGGGGACAAGCTCTAGCTCACCGGTTCCATGCTGTCCACGTGCAGGACAGCATCGGCATCCTTGAGCTCCTTAATGGTTCCCTTGACCCGGACTTCCTTGCCTGACAGGTTCTTCAGCTGCTCGGCCTTTACGGTCTTCGGGCAGAACTGATAAACCTTCCCGTCGGCAGTCTGCAGGACCTTTTGGCAGGTGTCGCCGCGATGCAGGTCGCAATGATTGCAGAGAACTTTACCAGAGAGCGACGCGTCCGCCACGGTTTTGACCACCTCATGGCCGGCTTCCGGGCAACTCGCACCGCAATCGTGCGCCCCTTCCTGAGCGGCATGCATCCCCTGACATTCGTCCGCCAGGGCGGCGGAACCGCCCCACAGTAAAGCAACGAGAACAATGAACAACAATTTCCGCATCGGTATCCTCCAAAAGTAGAAACGACTCTGAAAAGAGTATGGGAAAACCGCCGTCGATTTCAAGGAGGACGAATGTCGCTTACTGCTGAGCGAACACCGTGTCCTCGATCGGAACATTAGCCTTTGCCTCTTCAATCTTGAGGAGAATGGTCATGTTGGGCAACGTCTGCTCGATAACGAACGCGTTCTTGACACCCTCCACATCCCGGAAATCTTTGAATGCCATTTGGATGGCGACCTGCCCCTGCGGGCTATCGCGTTCCGCATCCATGCGTATCAGCAGCCCGGTTGCTACGTCAAAATACCAGGTCTCGACGGAGCCCTGGTCGGGTGTCGCCTGCAGCACGTAAGTATCCTGTTCGCCGACCTTCTGCTTGCCCTTCACTTCAATCTGTTTGTATAACTCCTTCAGCCGCAATTCCCGATGAAACAGCGCGTCGCGTTTCGCCACGGCCAAAGCTGACCCGGATTTGACGCTCTTTCCGGACATCGGGTTGTCGTCCCAGGCTACGGAACCGTCAAACCCCTGTTTGATAATCCCAACCCCCGGGATGTCGATAGTAACCACGGTTTTGTCCGGTGCTTTGCTCAGGATGGAGACGGTACCGCTCGCTCCCATCTCGGGAAGTTCGAAGGTGCCTTTGGCCTGGCGGGTGGTGATCTTTTCAATGGCTGCCTTCCCGCCGAGCGCTTCCACATACTTGTTCAATATCTCATCGACGGTCGGCAGCGGCTCGGTTACAGCGGGCGTCGCTCCTTCTGGAGGCTTCGGCGCCTCTTGAGCTAGAACCGGAAACATCGTAAGTAAGATGACCAGCAATACTCCCAATCCTCTTTTCATACGTCAGCGTGTCCTTTCAATTAGCACTCGACAGATGATAAGTCGTCTGGCAGTGCGAGGACAACAGGGACAACGGGGGAAGGTTACCTCTAATCGCATTCCGGGCAGCTCTACTTGCGGCCTGTTATGGGCTGAGTTTGTTCTCCAGTAAAGCCTTATGCTCGGGAACCAGATTCGGCCGTCTGGCGGCCTCGGCGTAGATCTGTCTTGCACTGCTTACCTGCCCACGGGTCTCATAGATCTCACCCAGAAGCAGGTAGGCGTCCACGAAATCCGGGTGACGTTGAATCAGGCGGCGCAAAACTTGAATCGCCTCCCGCGGCTGTCCTCCCTGGTTGAGGTAAAAGGCCAGCGAGTGGCTATAGCGGGGCTCCTCGGGACGCAGGGAGGCGGCCTGGCGGCACCTTTTGAGCGCCTCGACTACGTCTCCTCGATTCCCCAGGAGGACTGCCAGATTGTATGCGGCTTCGGCCATCTGTGGATCCGTCAGCAGTGCCTCCCTCAACAGCCTTTCGGCCTCGCCTGGGTGGCCGGTCTCCGCTCTTAACAGCGCCAGATTGAACTTCACCGGCGCGCTTTCCGGGTGGATTTGGAGAGCACGGTGCAGCGCGTCCTCGGCCGGAGCAGTTAGACCAAGTCGGCAACTGGCAATTGACAAGTTGACCCAGGCCATCACGATGTCTGGACGCAGCCGGGTCGCCTGCTCGAACGCCGTCCGTGCTTTCTCCGGCAGATTACGGTCCAAATAGAAGTTGCCCAGGTTGTAATTCAGCGACCAATCGTCCGGCCGGGCCTGGAGTGAAGACTCCAGTTCTCCCAGTGCTGCCTCCGCAGCCGGTTTAACGCCGGCCGGCGCGAGATCAAGGGGGTAAGCCGCCAGGCTCCCAGCCGCCCGGACACGGACCAGCCGGCAGCTGTCCCTGGTCGCTTGGAACAACGCGTCGCGGGTTTCCGGGGCGGTCAGGTCCGAGTACAACTGATCTGCCGCGGCCGACCGAATGAGCGGCGACGGGTCTTGGAGAGCAGCGCGCAACGTCGGCCATTTGCGCTCGTCGGGGCAGTCGGCCATGAGTCGAATCAAAGAAGCCGCGAAGATTTCATCGCGATCGCTTGACCGGATGAACGCGAGCATATCTGCCAGCCTGGACCAGTCGCCTTTTCGCGCTGCGGAGACCAGCCGGCCTCGCCGAAGCAGCGACGCCTGGTAGTCCCGCGCGTGCCATTGCCGCACCTGCCTGTCCGCCCAATTGGCGCTCCTGTCGGCGTGACAGATGTTGCACGCATTGGGAGAGCCGAAGGCGATCGTCGCGGCCGGATACGGAGGACGCATCGAATGATCGCTTCGCTGCATCAGGGCGAACTCCGTCTTTGGCATGTGACAATGGACGCACCTGCTCCCGTTGCCCGCCGCCTTGTGATGAGTATGGGGCGCCGGATCTTTTACCTTGTCGTCATGACAAGGCGAACAAGCCTGATTGGCACTCGCTTCTTCGTTGAAACGATACCGGCCGCTCGAGGTGTGGCATTTGAGACAATCCAGGCGGCCGGACGTTACGCAGGCGCTCATCAGCCAGCCGGTCATCGTGTAATTTTCACCAAGGTCCCGTCCGTCCGGGTAGAAATCGGGGTGTTCGAGCGCGACCAGGTCGAAGTGGTCGAAGAATTTGTCCTTCGGGAGGAAGCTTGTCGTAATCGGGGCGGCTTTCGCATGACACGAGGCACAGGCGTGGTTCTTCTCCTCAACGGTGAACTGCTTGACCGAGATGATTTTCAGATCGGGCGGAAAGTTTTTTTCCTTAGTCACCCGGACATGTTCGCCGCCCGGGCCGTGACAGGTCTCGCAGTTGATACCCGGTTCGGTCCAGGTCGTGCTGTAACTGTCGCTGTCCGGATGGTAGTTCTTCGACACCTGGCTGACATGGCAACTGAAGCAGGCCGTATTGAAGGTCAGGAGCCGGTCGGTCCAGTGGAGTGGCGCGTCAGCCGGGGCTCCAGCCGGGAAATGCCGCGTCATGCTCTCCGTCGTGTCGAGCCACGACTTAGTGCGTGCGTTGAGGGCCAGAGGCAGCACTTGAAGCCGTCCCCGGTCAAGCGCGGTCAGGAAGTATAAGACGTTCTTGCCGCCCAGCGCGTACGAAATGGAGTAGCGCCTCTCGGCGCGTGGCCCGTGTTCCAGGAGCTCTGCCTTGCTGCCTTTGATTTCGACCCGGTAGCGGGAATCTCCGATCTTGATGTCAGGTGATCCAGGGGAGAGGTGTTTGTTGACGAAATCGGGTCCGGCCGGCCGCATCGCAAGCCCGTGGAGGGAGGTCGACCAGAGGCGGTAGAAAGGCTCGTGACACTCGCGGCAGGACGCCGAAGTGAGCGCTTCTCCCTGCCCGGGAGAAGGAGAGGAAGACACGCGCCAGCCGGACCAGAGCAGCAGCAGTGGCGCAATGGCCGTCGCCGTCAATAGCAGCAAAAGCAGTCCTCTGTATCTCCACATTGCAGTTCCAATCAGCGAAATCGAACGCTACGTGCCCCCCTATACCACACGAACACTGTATCTGGACACCGAGACAGTAAAAAGACCTCAAGGACCTCAAAGACCCCAAGGACAGGTTGCTGGATCCTGTCCTTGGGGTCTTTGAGGTCCTTGAGGTCCTTTTGTCGTTCGGCGTAATCATTACCACTCCTGGTACCCACCCGGGTCGACGTCCGTCGTTCCGCCGGGGGTCCGCATCGGTCCATAGGTCCCAGACATACCGGGCTGTGCTCCGGGCATGCCCATCGATCCGTAGGGGGGCATCGGTTGCTGCTGCTGCATTCCGCCGGGCATCCCCATTGGCCCGTAGGACCCAGGCATACCGGGCATCGTCTGCTGCATACCTCCGGGCATACCGGGCTGCTGCATACCTCCGGGCATGCCCATTGGTCCAAACTGTCCAGGCATTCCCTGAGGACCGCCGGGTCCCATCGGCCCTGCGCCGGGCATCCCGCCGGGCATCCCGCCGGGCATGGAGGGCCCGCTCATCGGCGGATTCCCGAGCGCTCGCGGCATCGGCTGCGGGTTCAGGGCGCCACCGTTGAAAATAATCAGTGCGGCGGCTACAAAAATGAAAACAACGAAAAGTGTGAGAAGGACGCCACCTCCGATAATCGCGTATACCCAATAAGGGCGTTTCGGTTCTTCGGGGGCTTGACTGAATTCTTCTAGTGGAATGGGCGGAATGTAATAGTTAGTAGCCATAAGCATCTCCTGCGGTTGCTGCCGTTACGTTTCTCTTCACACCCTTAATCGCGCAATCCCTGGGCGATTGTGATCATGATTGTGAAAAAGGCCCGCCAAACGGACGTGCTACAATCCTGCCCCCATGAAGAGTCTTCTGAGAGAGGCCTTGAAGCTTGAATACGAACCGGTCGCCATCCTGTGGACGGACGATCTCCCTCCTGACGCACTCGAATTTTCCCGGGGAAAGTGGGGATGTGTCATGTCGCTCTTCGGCACAGTCGCTCAGCGCGGTCGTACGGCGGCGTTCAGCCGGGAAACGTTCGGCTGTTGGGGAGGTGGTGTCGGGTTGGGATTCGGGAATGCCTACCTCGGTTTTCCCGGAGGCCTCGACGGTTTCTGCGGCTTCCTGTCGGACGGTAACGAGAAATCAGAGAAGGGAAGGGCGGTTGCCGAGCAGTGTGCGTCCTGGATGCGAGGCGAGTTGCGCGAAGAGTTTCTCCATGGCGAAGGCTACCGGAAAAACCCCGAGCTGGTGCAACAATGGGTCGCCAGCCTTCCCCTTACCGATGTGCCCACCCGCTACGTGGTCTTCAAGCAGCTCCCGCATTTGACGGCGGAGGAACGGCCGGTATCGATAGTCTTTCTCGCTAATCCTGATCAGATGTCGGCGCTGGTCGTTATGGCCAACTATGCTCGCCCGGGCGGTGAGAACGCCGTAATTCCGCACGCGGCCGGCTGCCAGTCGATCGGGATCTTCACCTACCGGGAAACAGAGGCGTCCAAGCCGCGCGCCGTCGTTGGCCTCAACGACATCTCGGCCCGTCGGCAGCTGCGCCGCCTTGGAAAAGACCTGGTGACCGTTTCCGTGCCCCTTGCCTTGTATCAAGAGATGGAAGCCAATGTGGCCGGGAGTTTCCTGGAAAAAGAGCAATGGCGCTCGTTGATTTCGCCCCAGCCTTAACGGACACGGGCCAGCGGCCATGGAATCAGATGCTGTCCGTGTTCGTCCGTGTCAATACGTGGCGGCTCGTACGCCACTGTCTGCCCCGAATCGATTACAATACCCCCACGGAGAGAATCTATGGACGTTACCGTTAAGCTCAAGGTCAACGGTGAGGAGCGCAGCGTCACGACCGACCCTCAACGAAAGCTTCTCGACGTGCTGCGGGAAGATCTGCATCTGACCGGCACAAAGTACGGGTGCGGCGAGGGGCGGTGCGGCGCCTGCCTCGTCCTGTTGGACGGCAAGAAAGCTTTCTCGTGCCTTGTCCCGGTGACCGCCGCCGACAAAAAGTCGGTCACCACGATCGAAGGATTGGCTGGCAGTGATGCTCTGCACCCCGTCCAGGAAGCCTTCCTCGAGGAGGGCGCGATGCAGTGCGGCTACTGCACTCCCGGGATGATCATTTCGGCGGTCGCCTTGCTGAAAGAGAAGCCGAATCCGACCGACGAGGAAATAGTCGCCGGGATGAACAGCAACCTTTGCCGCTGCAACGGCTACGTCAAGATCAAAAATGCGGTGCATCGTGCCGCTGAGAAGTCGCGGAGGTAAAAGCCATGGAAAAAGAAATAAAGAACGCTTTGGCCGATGCTTCGACTCCGCTGGCCCAGCCGGATCAGTTCGCCCTCAGCCGGCGCGCGTTCCTGCAGGTTCTGGGTTCCGGCCTCCTGATCACTGCAACTGAAACTGCCGTCCAGGCCCAGGGCAGGGGCGCCGCTGCTGAAGGCCGTCTCGCTGCCCGTCTGTACCTCAACGAGGACGGGACCATTACCGCTTTAAGCGGCAAGGTGGAAGAGGGACAGGGACCTCGGACCGAGCTCGCACAGGCTGCTGCCGAAGAACTGCGGGTCTCGATTCAACGCGTGCAGATGATTATGGCTGACACTGATCTTGTGCCCGACGACGGGATTACGGCAGGCAGCCGGACGACGCCATCCAACGTCCCGGCAATGCGCCAGGCGGCTGCGACTGCACGCGAGTTACTCACACAGTACGCCGCCGCGCAGTGGAAAGTGGATGCCGCCACTCTGGAGGTCCAAGACGGCCTGATCACCAACAAGTCAAACAACCAGACGATGAGTTATGCCGACTTGGCCAAGTCGAAGGAAGTTGTGGCTGCTTTCGCGGCGAAGGTCCGGCCCGACGTAGCGCTCACGCCCGCTCGCGAGTGGAAGTCGCTGGGTCGGCCCGTTCTGAAGATCGGCGGTCGCGATGCTGTTACCGGGAAGCACCAGTACCCGTCCGATATCGTGCGTCCCAACATGCTCTACGGAAAGGTCTTGCGTACCCCGGCGTATGGGGCAACCCTCAAGTCGATCGACGTGTCTGCCGCCCGGAAGATGAAAGACGTCGTTGTCATTCATGAAGGTGATTTCGTCGGATTTGCAGCGCCTTCTTCGCACCGCGCTTCGCAGGCTGTCGTGGCTGTTGCCAAAACCGCCTCCTGGAAACCAGGCGCTCGTCGAGTGTCCCACCGGAATGTTCATGCCTATCTCAAGAAGCACGCCGATCGCAGCCGCGTTCGGGAAAACGTGATTGGTTCGGTTGAAAAAGGTTTTACGGAGGCAAGTAAGACTCTAAGTCAGACTTACACTTTGGCTTACGTCCAGCACGCACCCATGGAGCCGCGTGCGGCCGTGGCCGAATGGAACGACGGCAAGGTGACGGTTTGGGCGGGTTGCGACGGACCCTTCCGGGCCAGGCGTGATGTGGCCCAGGCTTGCGGAGTCTCCGAGGAGCAGGTACGAATCATTATTCCCGACATGGGTGGCGGGTTCGGGGGCAAACATAGTGCGGAAGCCGCGGTCGAGGCCGCCCGTATGGCGAAGGCCGCCGGCCGGCCCGTCTCCGTGCGCTGGACACGAGCCGAAGAGTTCACTTGGGCCTATTGCAGGCCGGCAGCTGTGATCGAATGCAAGGGCGGCCTGAATGGAGCGAATTCCTTGGTCGCCTGGGATTTCACTAACATTAACGCCGGCGCCGCGGCCATTGCTACGCCCTATGAAGTGCCCAATATCCGCACTGCTTCAGTTGGGTCCGATACACCTGTACCTCAGGGCTCCTATCGGGTCCTCGCCGCAACGGGCAACAACTTCGCCCGCGAATGTTTCATGGATGAACTTGCTGCAGCTGCCGGTGTCGACCCATTGGACTTCCGGCGCGCTCATCTTCGTAACCCGCGCCTTCGTACCGTTCTGGAAGCCGCGGCTTGGCGTTTTGACTGGTCGTCTCGAATCAAGAAGGTCACCCCCGAACTGGGCGTCGGACTCGCCTGCGGGACCGAGAAAAACTCCTGTGTGGCCGCATGCGTCGAAGTTGCGGTCGACCGGAAAAGTGGCGAGATCAAGGTCCGTGATGTTTGCGAGGTTTTCGAGTGCGGTCCCATCCTGAACCCCCCCAATCTGCTCTCGCAGGTTCACGGGTGCATCATCATGGGACTCGGCGGCGCTCTCACGGAAGAGATCGAATTTGAGAACGGGAAGATACTCAACCCAAACTTCACGGCCTACCGCGTTCCGCGATTCCGGGATGTTCCGAAGATCGATGTCCAGCTGATAAACAAGACGGATATTCCGTCAGCCGGAGGTGGAGAAACCCCGATCATAGCGGTCGCGCCTGCTATCGGAAACGCGATTTTCGCCGCCACCGGAGTCCGTATCCGCTCGATGCCGATGAGGGGCGAGATGCTGCGAAGGACCTGATAAAAGGACCTCAAGGACCTCAAGGACTCCAAGGACGACAGATAGTCAGGTCCTTGAGGTCTTTTCCCCAGGCGACTGAGACTCTTGAGTCGCCTTTGTCCCTTGTGTCCCCTGTTGCTGAGGGGCTATCCTCGACTCATGGGGGCAAAATGGACGGAGCAAAACTGCGTGCGTGGTGGTTCCATCGCCAGGGACTCGACGGTCGCCTGGCCGGAAAAACGGCGGCCGAGGTTTTGGAGCAAACGGGCTGGGCGCGATCGGTCGGTGGGGCAAATCCCTATCTCACCCTTTTTGCACGAGCCGGGACCAGCCGGCAGGCGGCCGATGATGCGGTCGCCCGCCTGGAAATCTACGAGCTCCCGAGTGCGCGCGGCTGTACTTACGTTGTTCCGGCTTCAGACTTTGCTTTGGCCTTGAAAGTGGGGCAAGGCTTTGGACATGAGGCCGACATGAAGAACGCCCGGAAGCTGGGCGTGACCGACGATGAGATCGACCGGCTCTGTGAAGCGCTGCTGGGGCAACTGGAACGCGGCCCGATGGAACCGGATGAACTGCGGGGGGCGGTGGGAGACCGGGTGCGAAGCCTCGGGCCCGAAGGAAAGAAGAAGGGGCTTACGACCACGCTTCCGCTTGCCCTCGGCAAGCTTCAGTCGGCGGGGGACATCCGCCGGGTGCCCGTGAACGGGCGGCTTGACCAACAGCGATACCGGTACTCGATCTGGCGGCCCAATCCGCTCTCTACGTTCAGGCGCACGGTCGAAGAGGCCTACACCGAGCTAGCCCGTCGATTCTTTCGCTGGATAGGTCCTGCCACTCTTGCCGAGTTTCAATGGTTCTCGGGCCTTGGTGCGAAGGTGGCAAAATCGGCCGTCGATCCCTTGAGACTCCAGTCGGTCAATGAAGGGGCGGCGTACCTGATGTTTCCCGACGACTATGAAGCGCTTCTCGCTTTTCAGCCGCCTTCAGACCCTGCTTACTCCCTGGTCAACAACCTCGACGGCATTGCGCTCCTGCGTCGCGACCTCAAAGGATTGCTCGCGCCGGAGGACGTTTCACGGCATGTCTTCGCCGAAAAGGGCCTGACCGAACTGGGGGGACTAGCCGACCTTCCGAATCAGGCCATCCTTGACCGGGGGCGCGTGGTTGGTTTGTGGGACTACGATACAGTGAGCGCTGCCATTGCCTGGACGCTGTTCGTCAAGCGAAGCGAGGCGGTCGAACAGGCTGTGGCGAGGACCGAACGCTTCGTTCGGGACGAGTTGGGCGATGTGCGTTCGTTCAGTCTTGACAGCCCCAAGAGCCGCGCGCCGCGCATCGCGGCGCTGAGGGGGATGAAGTAGCCCGACAATTCTGGTTCCGTTTTACACAGCCGCAGATCCAATCCCCTACAGCGCCCTCCACAACTGCGCCACCAGGAAGCAGACGAGGATCCCCAGGGCGACGGGCATCAGGGTCGCCACGGTGGTCCATTTCGCGCTCCGGGTTTCCTTGTAGATCGTGTAGATGGTCGTTGAACAAGGATTGTGCAGGAGGCTGAAAATCATCAGGTTCACCCCGGTCAGGACGGTCCAACCCCCGGCTCGCAGCACATTCGCAGTGGCATCAATTGAATCAAGCTCAAACATCACCCCCGCCCCGGAGCCCAGGCCGGCCATTTTCGTGTTCAAAACCGTGAGCATAAGCACGGTCGGGATCACGATCTCGTTGGCCGGAATAGCAATGATGTACGCCAGGAGGATCACGCCGTTTAGCCCGATGAAGAGCGCGACCGGGTCGAACCACTGAATCAGATGTTCGGCCACACTCGGTTGCCCCACCTTGATATTTGAAATCAGCCAGATGACGGCACCGGCCGGGACGGCGAAAATGACGGCCCGCCAAAGGACAATCAACGTCCGGTCGATGAGCGACGTGTAAATGGTCTGAAGGATGCGTGGCGGACGATACGGAGGCAACTCGAGGCTGAACGCCGAAGCTTCGCCCTTGAGCCACGTTCGCGACAGCACCCAGGACACCAGGAAAGTGAAGCCGATACCCATCAGGACAATCCCTACGACCGCAGCCGCGGAGACGAGCCCCGCCCAATGCGGCGCGGCCAATGACCCGATGAAGATCGTGGCGATCAAAATCTGGGTCGGCCAACGACCATTACAAATGGCGAAGTTGGTGGGGATGATCGCAATCAAACGCTCGCGCGGGCTGTCGATGACGCGGGCCGACACCACACCCGCAGCGTTGCAGCCGTAGCCCATGCTCATCGTCAACGCCTGCTTCCCATGCGCGCCCGCTTTCTTGAAGAACCGGTCCAGATTGAAAGCCACTCGCGGCAAGTAGCCGAAGTCTTCGGCGAGGGTGAACAGCGGGAAGAAGATCGCCATGGGTGGAAGCATAACGCTTACGACCCAGGCCATCGCCAGGTACATTCCGTCAATCAGAAGCCCCGACAACCACCAGGGGAAATGCAGCACGGCAGCCACGTTCCTAAGTGCCGGATGAACCTGGTCAAGCAGCAGCGACGCCAGCAGGGAAGAGGGGACGTTCGCGCCGGCGATGGTGAGCCACATGACGAGTGCCAGCAATCCGAGCATGATCGGAAAGCCGGCCCAGCGGCTGGTCACCAGGCGGTCAATCGTTCGGTCCAGGTCGAATCGGGGCTGCTCGCCAGCCCGAGTCACGGCTTTGTCGGCTATTCGCGCGGCATCGGCGTACAGGGCCTCCATGAGCGAGTCATGGATGTTCGATCCAACGTCCCACCTCAACTTGGACGCGGTGTTTAGGATTTCCTGCCCCGTGGATGGCGTACTCATACTGCCTCCTGGATGATGTTCAACGCCCGCGACCCGTCAGGCGTAACCCGCCCGGCGAGGTTGCTTAATTCACCGGTCTGAACCGCCTCCACGATGCGCGGGTCGCCCTCAAGCAGGCGCAAGGCCACCCAGCGTGCATTCGGCAAACCCGGAAAAGCGGCCAGGAGCTGCCCGGTCAGTTGCTCAACCGCCCGCTTCAGCCCGGCCGGTTCGCTCTTGAGCCGGTGCGGGCGGCAGACGATCCTGCCGTTCGCAACATCGGCCAGAGTAGACAGGAGCGCCGGAATCCCTTCACCCTGGCGCGCGGACGTCGGCACGACAGGGACGCCAAGATCGCGAGCCAGGGAACGGTCATCAACCTGCAGGCCCCGCCGCCGAGTTTCGTCCATCAGGTTCAGACAGAGGACCACGCGGTCGGTAATCTCGAGCACCTGCAGGGCCAGGTTCAAGTTCCGTTCCAGCCGGCTGGCATCGACCACGATGACCGTCACGTCCGGTTGTCCGAAAAGCAGGAAGTCACGGGCAATCTCCTCGTCGGTACTGGTCGACAGGAGCGAATAGGTCCCGGGCAAGTCGACGATCTTGTAGCGTTTGCCTTCGTAGGAAAAAGCACCTTCGGCGCGGCTTACTGTCTTGCCCGGCCAGTTTCCAGTATGTTGGCGCAGTCCTGTCAGGCTGTTGAAAACAGTGCTCTTGCCGGTGTTCGGGTTGCCGGCGAGCCCGACGACGAAATCATGATTGGCCATGTCGACGCCCAGTTTGGTCAGATTCGCTATCCGATAAGCCGGGCAAGTGGCACATTCGGTTGCATGGGTTGAGCTCATCAGGCTGCCTCCACAGCTTCCCTGGAAATGTAGATAGATCGCGACTGTTCCTCTCGCAACGCGATGAGGGCGCCGCGAATTCGATAAGCGATCGGGTCTCCTCCCGGGCTCCTCATCACGGCTTCGATGACCGTGCCGGGTAAGATGCCCAGATCCATCAGTCGGCGCCGCTCGTGTTTGCGGCACGTCTGGGAGATCGAGGTGACGACTGCTTTTTGTCCCGGTTGAAGGGTCGTCAATGGATCGCCCTTATCTTGTTCGCCCGCCTCCTCCGCAAGAGGAACGACGCTGACCAGAGCGGCGAGCGCGGGCGAGAGAACCTGCTCCCCGTCCCTTGCCCAGATACGCACGCGCTTTTCCGACCCTGCGAGAAGCTGGATCTGCATTCCCGGATAGATCCCGGCGGCCACCAGCTGCTCGTACAGAGGTTCAGGTTCGTCCTCGATGTGGGCGATCACCGCCCATTCGCCGGGCGTAAGGGTTGTCAAGGACCGGCCATTGTGGGGCGGCAACTCGCCCGCAGCCGTGGGAATGGGGTCGCCGTGAGGATCGTAGGCTGGATTGCCCAATCCTGCGGCGAGGGCGTCCACCTCTTCCTTAGTCAGGCTGTGCTCCCGCCGGTTAGCTTCTCGATGCCACGCGGCCTCGACCATCCCGGTTTCGTCTGCGAGGTAGCGCTCCCAGACGCGATGCGCCCGCACAACTCTGATGGCGTGATCACGACCCTCCTCGGTCAGATGGAGAACTTCTGTCTCCGTCACCGGCCCCGGGGCGTCTTCACTGCCCGAGCGCCTCAGAAACTCACGGGATTCCAGCTCTCTAATGACGCCGTCTGCTTTCCTCGCGGAGACCTCAAGCGCCTGGATCAAACCTTCGCGATGGGCAGGCCGGCGCTCATACTCGCACACGTGGAGATACTTCAGCGCATCCTCAATCAGGACCCGCTCGGACAGGAGTCGGAGCCGCCCCCATTTCTCCAGCACCCCCCCACGTCTGATCACCCACCAGGCGAG
>RPQK01000123.1 GCA_003819755.1 Acidobacteriota bacterium
AAAAGCCGGTTGAAAGAAATTGAACCAAATTCAAATATCACTACTAATTACAGCCGCGCAGAACCAAACTTGCACGCGCGGCGCGATCAAGTGTTACGGTTGTAACACGAATTACACGAACTGGGTGGCTGTAATTCGTGCTCACTCCCTTTCTGCCAATTTCTTCTTCAGCTCCTCGACTTCCTTTTTTAGGTGCTTGACCGTCTGCACCAGGTCCGGGAAGTTGAGCATCAAAAGGTAATTCTTCTTCCAGAGATTAAAGTCCATCTCGGGGCTGCCGGAGATGATTTTGCCGGGTTCCACGGATCGGGCTATGCCCGTTTGCGCGATCGCGACAACTCCGTCGCCGATCGTCAGGTGACCCGCGGCCCCGACCTGCCCGGCCAGGAAAACGCGGTTTCCGACCCTGGTGCTTCCCGCAACGCCAGCCTGAGCGGCCATGGCGGTGTCTTCGCCGAGACGGGAGCCGTGGCCGATCTGAACGAGGTTATCGAGCTTGGTGCCCCGGCCGATGCGGGTCTCCCCCACAGTGGCGCGGTCCACACAAGTATTAGCCCCGATCTCGACGTCGTCCTCCAGGACGACAACGCCCGACTGAATGATCTTGTAGTAAGGCCCATTCGGCTGAGGCGCGAATCCGAAGCCATCGGCTCCGATCACGGCGCCATTCTGCAGGATGACCCGATGTCCGATCTTCGAGTGCTCGCGGACAACCGAGTTGGAGTGGGCGACAAAGTCATCGCCGATCTCGACGAACGGGTAGAGCGTCACATTAGGGTAGAGAACGCAGTTTTTGCCCAAACGCGAGCCTTCACCGATAACCACGTTCGCTCCGATTGAGGCGTTATCACCGAGCGCCACGCCAGGAGAAACGGTCGCGGTCGGATGGATGCCCGGCAGTGGTTTCGGCGGCTGGTAGAAGATCTCGATAGCCTTCGCGAACGTGACGTAAGGGTCTGGCGCGACCAGGGTTGGAATGGTGGCTGCGGGTGCGTCTGCCCCGAGGATAATGGCGCCGGCCCGGGTGACCTTGATCTTGGGGATATACTTTGGATTCGCGACAAATGTAAGCTGGTTGGCCTCGGCTTCGTCGATCCCGGCGACGCCGGTTATTTCTGTATCTCCGTCACCTTTTAGTTCGCATTTGAGGATCTCGGCTATCCGGCTCAATTTCATGTGTTTTTACCCCTGCAAAATCAGAGATTAGATGATAACTTAACCCGGCGATGATCTACATTCTGAAGTATAGTCCCACCGAAGGCCTGTTGCATGACGACAGGATCGTGCCCGAGCTTCTGACCATCGGGCCGGGGGACGTTGTCTGGGTAGATCTGGAGGACCCCACCCCCGAAGAAGCGGACGTTCTGAAGACCTATTTTCAATTCCATCCTCTCGCGGTCGAGGACACCCTTGTCGAGATCTTGTATCCCAAGCTCGACGTTTACCCGGAGTATATATTCCTGGTGCTTCATGGCATCAACTACATGAAGGACACGAAGGAGTTTACGACCGCCGAAATCGACGTCTTCCTCGGTAGACAGTTTCTGATCACGCACCATGACCACCGGATGCGCAGCGTACGCGACATGCGCCAGCGAATTCTGGCCGATCCGCATCTCATGAATGTCGGGCTGGATGTGGTCATCCAGGCGGTGCTCGACAAGGTCGTGGACCATTACTTCCCGGAACTCGAAAAGCTGGAGGACAGGATCGAGGAGGTCGAGGCTGACCTGTTTGACCCGAACCCCAGCCGGGAGGTATTGAACAAGATCCTCCATCTGAAGCGCGATCTGATGCACCTGAAGCGGATCGTCTTCCCTCAGCGCGAAGTCTTCAACCGTCTGAGTCGAGACGAGATCACGTTTATCCGGCCCTCGACTCGGCTCTATTTTCGGGATACGTACGATAGCCTTTTCCGGATGACCGATATCGCGGATAACTACCGTGACTTGCTGACCGGTTTTCTCGACATTTACATGTCATCCGTTTCGAACAGTGTCAACGAGACGATGAAGGTCCTGACCCTCATCTCGACGATCTGCATCCCGATGACAGTTATCTCCGGCATCTACGGGATGAATTTTCGATTCATGCCGGAGCTCGATTGGCAATATGGCCACTTCTTTGCAATCATCCTTATGCTGGCCATTGGTGTCGGCATGTTTGTTTTTTTTAAAAGGAAGAAGTGGATCTAGAACGGTTAGACCGTTCACCGTTCAGCGTTAGACCGTTCACCGTTCAGCGTTAGACCGTTCACCGTTCAGCGTTCAAAGGCCCTGAATCGAGTGTCGAGCTAGATCCTTAGGAAACGATCGAGGCCTTGCCACTTAAGGTGAACGGATGAACGGTGAACGGTGAACGGTCTAACGGTGAACGGTGAGCCTTTTTCTCTATGGTGCGTCGTGCTGAGTCGGCCCGTGCCGCGGGGACGGTCAGTTTCGCAGTTCTGATCAGTCGGATACTGGGTCTCGTCCGGGAGCAGGTTCTTGCTCACTACTTCGGCGCCAACATGTACAGCGATGCCTGGCGGGTGGCCTTTCGTATTCCGAACCTGCTACGGGATCTGTTCGCCGAAGGCGCGCTGAGCTCGGCTTTTGTCCCGACATTCACCGAGTACCTGCGCAAACGAGGGAAGACCGATGCCTGGTTACTCGCGAACCTGATCGTTAACGGACTGATGGTTCTGCTCGGGCTTTTTGCCCTGACATTGCTCCTCTTTCCGAATCTCTTCGTCTTCCTTATGGCGGAGGGCTTTCGTGACACCCCCGGCAAGTTCGAAATCACGACGCAGCTGCTCCGGATTCTGGCTCCCTTCCTGATGTTCGTTGCCATGGCTTCAGTGGCGATGGGCATGTTAAATACCCTGAATCACTTCTTTCTGCCGGCCCTGGCTCCGGCGCTCTTTAATCTGGCCATCATCATCGCCGGTATATTCCTGGTTCCGGCATTCGACCGCTTCGGGGTGCTGCCGATTTACGCAATGGCCATCGGGGCGCTGGCCGGCGGGATCCTGCAGTTCGCGGTGCAGCTGCCTGTGCTGTGGCGGCACGGCTACAGGTATCGACTGAAGCTGAGTTTTCAGCATGAAGGCGTGAGGAGGATAGCAAAACTGATAGCACCGGCCGTGGTAGGAATAAGCGCGGTGGAGCTGAACGTTTTGATCAACACTCAACTGGCGTCCCAGATCGGCTACACCGGTCCTCTTTCGTGGCTGGAGTTCGCTTTTCGGATCATCTACCTGCCCATCGGTCTCTTTGGGGTCGCCGTTGGCGTCGTGAACCTGCGCGAAGTATCGGCCTACGCTGTGGATTCCAAGTGGGAGGAACTGAAGGAAACGGTTGCGAATTCACTGAAGCTCACGTGTCTGGTGGCCTTGCCTTCGACCGTCGGATTGATTGTGCTGGCCCGGCCGATCGTGCGGCTGCTCTTTGAGCACGGCAAATTCACGCCGGCCGATACGCAATGGACCGCGTATGCGCTCATCTGCTACTCAATCGGTCTGACGGCTTACAGTCTTGTGAAGATCTTCGTTCCAACCTTCTACGCGCTCAATGACACGCGAACGCCGGTCAGAGTCAGTGTCACAGCCGTGGCGGTGAACATCGCCGTGAATCTGACGCTGATGGCCCTTCTCCCGCTCGAGTACAAGTATCTCGGTCTTGCCTTCGGAACGTCGGTGTCCGTGATCCTTAACAGTCTCCTGCTGGCGCGCGGTTTTCGGCGGCGCCTGGGCTCGTTCGACCGCTATGCGGTCCGCGCCGCCTTCTTGAAGACGGTCACCGCATCCGTCCTTATGGGAGCGTGTGTTTACTCCCTGCATGCGGTGCTGGAACCCCGGCTCGGGAAGGCGCTGATCGGGGAGCTGGCCGCCGTCGGAGTAAGCATGTCAGCGGGCGTGGTTGTCTACTTCGGCTTGGCCCACCTCCTCCATGTTGAGGAGGTCCGAATGGCATCCGCTCGGGTTCGCCGTTTACTGCGATGACCGAACAAGAACGGATTTTCCAGTCGTATCTGAACTATTTGCAGGTGGAACGAGGGCTTTCGGCGAATACCCTCGAAGCCTATCGACGGGACATCCTCGACTTTCTCTGTTTCGTAGATGAGCAGGGGCTCGAGCTGAAAGACGTCAGGAAAAGCGAGCTCGGAACATATCTTCAAAACCTATATTCTCGCCTTTCGGCTCGATCCGTGGCCCGCAAAATCGTCAGCCTGCGCTCTTTCTATCGTTATCTTCTCCTGGACAAGCACGTCAGTGAGGACCCGACCGAAAACCTTGACTCGCCGAGGACGTGGCGCAGCCTCCCTAAATACCTGACCGCCGAGGAAGTCGACAGTCTGCTGCAGCAGCCGGATCTGGCGAAGCCCTTGGGTCTGCGCGACCGAGCCATGCTTGAGGTCCTGTATGCCACAGGCCTGAGAGTGAGCGAGCTAATTCATCTGAGGTCGGCGGAGGTGAATCTGGAGGTCGGCTTTCTTCGGACGCGCGGAAAAGGGAACAAGGAACGCCTGGTGCCCGTTGGGGACTCGGCGCTCGGTTACATTCGCCGCTATCTCGCTGAGGCGAGGGCGCAGCTCCTGCATCGGCAGAAGAGCAGTCCGTTTCTGTTTGTCACTCGGCAGGGCAGACCGATGTCCCGGCAGTATTTCTGGATGTTGATCGTCAAGTACGGCAAGCAAGCTGGAATCGGCAAAACGCTCACGCCTCACACCATCAGGCACAGTTTTGCCACTCATTTGCTCGAGCACGGAGCGGACTTGAGGGCGGTCCAACTGATGCTCGGTCATGCCGATATCTCGACGACGCAGATCTATACCCACGTGACCCGGGAACGCTTGAAGCAGGTTTATGATAAGTACCACCCGAGGAGTTGAAGAGAGTGTGCCGGCGTGGCAAGGTGGACACGTTGGGAGTGGGGAAAAGGCGGGCAAAACGGCCATGAGACAAGGGCCGTTGAGCGGCCCGGTTTCTGCTACGCGACTCCTTTGGGGTGGAGCTGCCCTTCCGCAGGGCGAATTAAGAGAGTCGGCGTTCTGAGGGGAGAGAGCCTATGTCACGCGTCCTCTTTGTGATTCTAAGTACCTGGTTGTCAATATCCCAGGCCGTTGCGCAGGCCCAGAATCAGCCTGCTCCGGCCGCGGGACCACCACAGGTCGAAAGCTTCGTGCCGGAGGGGACCGTCAAGGACATCCGCCAGGTCCAGGTGGCCTTCTCAGAGGCGATGGTCCCGTTTGGAGACCCCACCCGGGCGGTTCAGCCGTTTGAGATCTCCTGTCCATCGGTCGGCAAGGGCCGGTGGGTCGACGGACGGCACTGGGTCTACGACTTCGACAAGGATTTGCCCGCCGGCATTAAGTGCACCTTCTCGCTTCGGCCTGGAGTCGTGACCCTGACGGGAAAAGCTCTGGGGGGGCAGACATCCTTCAGCTTCTCGACTGGCGGTCCATCGATCCTGGATTCCAGCCCCTCCGACGGAAACGAGGAGATCAACGAAGACCAGGTTTTCATACTGGAACTGGACGGTCAGCCTTCAGAGGATTCGCTGCTCCGCAATGCCTGGTTTGCGGTGGAGGGCGTGGAGGAACAGATCGGTATCAAGATCATCAAGGGGGATGAGAGGAAGGCGGTCCTGGACTCTGAATACCGCTACCGGGAAGTACAGCCCGACCATCCGAGCGTGCTGCTCCAGGCCAAAAGGCGTTTCCCGAGCTCCGCACGCGTCAATCTGGTCTGGGGAAAGGGTATCGTGACCGAAAGCGGCGTGGCCACGGATGAGCCGCAGACCCTGCACTTCAAGACGCGGCCTCCGTTCACGGCCACCTTCGGCTGCTCAAGGCTCAATGTGGAGGCCGACTGCATTCCCCTGACCCGGATGTTTTTGTCTTTTTCCGCACCGGTGCCGTGGAGCAAAGCCCGCCAGATCGTGCTGACGGGTCCAGAGGGTAAGAAATGGACCCCGCTCGAAGAGAGCGACTCCGATGGGGACGAAGAGCAGACGTCCGACCGAGTGGTTCACCGGGTGAGTTTCAAGCAGCCATTTCCGCCTAAGTCGGAGTTTCGCCTCCAACTTCCCGCAGGCGTCCAGGATGACTCGGGAAGAGCGCTCAGCAATGCCGCCAGCTTTCCGCTGACGGTCAGAACCGACGATTACCCGCCTCTTGCTAAGTTTGCGGCGGACTTCGGCATCCTGGAATGGAAAGCGGATCCAGTGCTGCCTGTCACGCTCCGGGACGTAGAAGCGGAGGTTGAAGCCCGGGAAGTGAAGGTGCCGGCCAGCGGACCGGGGCCGGTGGCAGCCCCTTCCGCGCCTGTTCAGACGATGCCCGGTACCATTCTCAGGGTCCCGGCCGATCAGGTGGGTCAGATTCTGTTCTGGCTCAAGAAGATGAACAACAGAAACCGGGAGACGTCCGTGTTTGACGCCGTAAGCGGAGCGACGACCAGGCCCTTCCGGCTTCCGAAGCCTAACGGGCCGAAGGCTTTCGAGGTCGTGGGAATTCCGTTGCGCGATCCCGGTTTCTACGTGGTCGAGCTGCAAAGTGAGATCCTGGGCGCGGCGCTGCTGGGAAAACCGGCTCCGATGTTTGTCGCCACAACCGCTCTTGTCACAAACCTTGCGGTGCATTTCAAATGGGGGTTGGAATCCTCGCTCGTGTGGGTCACGTCGCTCGACCAGGCGCGGCCGGTCGCCGGAGCTTCGGTCGAAGTGTGCGACTGCAGCGGCAAGATGCTGTGGCAAGGGAAGACCGACACCCAAGGCATCGCTCGGATTTCCGGTCTACCTGATCGCAACGAACCGCCCGAGTGCAAAAGCCCGACGTACAGTGAGTTCAATCGGGGCCTTACCGTGGTGGCCCGGGCCGGGACGGACATGGCATTCGTTCACAGCTCCTGGGACAGCGGGATTGAGCCGTGGCGCTTCGACCTCCCGACGGAATACGAGTCCTCGCTGGTCACGGCCCATACAATCCTGGACCGAAGCCTGCTGAGGGCCGGCGAGACCGTGCACATGAAGCATATCCTGCGGAGGCACGTCACCGGAGGATTTGCGCAGCTGCCGGAGAACCAGAGGCCGGTCACCCTGGTTATTCGGCATGGAGGCACGGATCAGGTATACGAGTTTCCGTTGAAATGGGATCTGCAGGGATTGGCGGAGAGCGAGTGGAAGATCCCTCCGGATGCCAAGCTGGGACAATATCAGATCAGTTTTCGGGAGAAAGGAAGCGAGCAGGACCGCGTGCGGCAATGGGAGTCGGGGAGTTTTAGGGTCGAGGAATATCGGGTTCCGCTCCTGAAAGCTTCACTTCAATTCCCAAACAAACCCTTGATCCGGCCTTCTCAGGTCAACGTCGACATTGGTGTGCAGTATCTGGCGGGCGGCGGGGCCAGTCGTCTTCCGGTCAGGCTGCGCTACCGTGTCTTGCCGGGAATTCCGTCGGGGTTCGCGGAGCTCGAGGACTTTGCGCTGGGCAACGGGAGGGTTAAGGAAGGCCTGGTACGCGATGGGGAGATGGCGGCGGAGGAGAGGCCGGCCGATTTGAAGAGGATCGACCTCACGCTGGACCGAACGGGTTCGGCGAGGGCCACGATCACGGAGCTGCCGAAGATAACCGACCCCGGGCGACTGACGGCCGAGCTGGACTTTCGCGATCCAAACGGCGAGACCCAGACGGTCGCGGTTAACGCTCCGCTTTGGCCGGCCGGAGTAGTAGTGGGCCTCAAAACTGAGCACTGGGTTCTGGTCAATAAGGATATGACGATCCAGGCGGCTGCCACAGACCTTGCAGGAAAACCCTTCGCAGGCCGCAGCATCAGAGTCGACCTGTTTCAGAGGAAACACTACTCTCACCGCAAACGCCTGGTTGGGGGATTTTACGCTTACGAGAACTACTCGGAAACGAAGAAGATCGGCATGGGCTGCGAGGGTGTTACCAACGCCAGGGGCATCCTGAGTTGCACCATCCATCCCACCGAGAGCGGCGAAATCATTCTCCAGGCGCGGGCCGCGGACGACGTCGGCCGGGAGTCGTTTGCCTTCCGTTCCTTTTGGGCGGGCGGACCGGACCGGTGGTGGTTCTCGATGGAAGATCATGACCGCATGGACGTCATCGCCGAAAAGAAGCGGTACGAACCGGGAGAGACAGCTCGGTTTCAAATAAGGATGCCGTTCGAGAAGGCCACAGCTTTGGTTTGTATTGAACGGGAGGGAGTTGGAGACGTCTTTGTCCGTGAACTATCCGGGAAGTCGCCCGTAGTCGAGATCCCGATCAAAGGCGCGTACGGGCCTAATACCTTTGTTTCTGTTCTAGCCGTGCGCGGGCGGGTGGCGGCACCCAAGCCGACGGCCATGCTCGACCTCGCGAAGCCCGCCTACAAGTTTGGTGTGGCTGATATAGCGGTGGGATGGAAGGCCTATGAGCTGAAGGTGAAGGTTGCGGCGGACCGGCCGGTCTATCGAGTGCGTGAAAATGCGAACGTGAAGATCGCGGTAACCACGGCGAGCGGGAAGCCGCTTCCAGCCGGCGCCGAGATCGCGTTAGCGGCGGTCGACGAGGGGCTGCTCGAGTTGATGGATAACGCCAGCTGGCGTGTACTCGAGGCAATGATGGGTCATCGCTCCTGGGGTGTCGCCACGGCCACCGCGCAGATGCACGTTGTCGGAAAGCGGCATTTCGGCCTGAAGGCACTGCCGACAGGCGGTGGAGGCGGCCGGCAGTCGACGCGGGAATTGTTCGACACGCTGCTGGCCTGGAAGGCTCGGATTCCGGTTGATGCCAACGGAAACGTGACAGTGCAGGTGCCTCTTAATGACTCCATTACCAGTTTCCGAATCGTGGCTGTGGCCACGGGCGGAACGGACATGTTCGGCTCCGGTTCCACCTCCATTCGTTCGATTCAGGAGCTTTCCCTCTTTTCGGGTATCGCGCCGCTGGTGAGGGCGGGAGACAAGATCCTGTCCAGCTTCACCCTCCGTAATACGACCGAGCAGAGCCTCAAAGCTGCCGTCAGCGGGCGCGTGACCGAGATCGGACGCCCCCTCCCGCCGAAAACCGTGGAGCTTGCGGCAGGTGAATCGCAGGACCTCGTGTGGGAGGTCAATGTGCCCGTCGGCGTTGACTTTCTCCACTACGATGTCGAGGCGAAAAGCGGGACCTTTGTTGATCGCGTCGCGGTCACTCAGCGGGTGATCGAGGCGGTGCCCGTGCGCCCGGTCCAGGCAACGGTCTTTCAGCTCGAGGGACAACTGCAGGAGAAAATTGAAAAGCCGGCGGACGCCCTGCCCGGCCGGGGGGGAGTCAACGTGGCCGTGCGCCCCAGCCTGCTCAATGGACTGGAGGCGGTCAGGCGTTACATGCGCCGCTATCCCTACAACTGCCTCGAACAGAAGGTGTCGCGGGCGATTTCGCTGCGCGACGAGGCGTTATGGCAAACGGTCACGAACGAGCTTCCGGGCTACCTGGACGGAGACGGCCTCCTCAAGTATTTCCCGTCCATGCGCCTGGGAAGTGACTCTCTGACGGCTTACGTGCTGGCCGTTGCCCAGGAGGCCGGATGGGAGCTGGGGCCGCCCGTGGAGCGTATGCAGGAAGGCCTGCGGGCATTCATCGAAGGCCGGATTACCAGGTACGGTTCGCTCCCAACTGCGGACCTGGCGTTGCGGAAGATGGCGGCTATCGAAGCGCTCTCCCGCTATGAGTCAGCCGAACCGGAAATGCTCGCGTCCCTGACCATCGAGGCTAACCTCTGGCCGACCTCCGGCGTCATTGACTGGTTCAATGTGCTGAACCGACTAAAGAACATCCCGGGCCGTGCGGAGAAGCTCAGGCAGGTGGAGCAGATTCTTCGTTCCCGTCTCAACTTCCAGGGCACTGTGATGACATTTTCCACCGAGGGGTCGGATTACCTCTGGTGGCTCATGCTTTCGAATGACGTGAACTGCGTGAAACTGCTGGCATCGGCGGTCGAGTTCAAGAGATGGACGCCCGACATTGCGAGGATCGTGCGTGGCGCGATCAGCCGGCAGAAACAGGGCCACTGGGATCTGACGACGGCGAATGCCTGGGGCGTTCTCGCTCTGGAGAAGTTCAGCACGGCCTTCGAGAAAGCCCCGGTGACGGGCACGACGGCCATTACGCTCGACAACAAGACGAGCAGCGTGAACTGGGGCGCAAAACCCAAAGGCGACCAGGTTCTGCTTGGTTGGCCGGCAGGCGCCCAGCCTCTTGCCGTTCAGCACTCCGGCAGCGGGAAGCCTTGGGTTTCGGTCCAGAGCCTGGCCGCCGTCCCACTTAAAGCTCCGATCTCAAGTGGATACCGAATCTCAAGAACAATTGCACCGGTCGAGCAGAAGGAGCCCGGCAAGCAGAATCGTGGGGACATCGTCCGCGTCAGGCTGGAACTGGAGGCGCAGACGGACATGACCTGGGTGGTCGTCAGTGACCCGATACCGGCCGGGGCGGCGATCCTGGGTACCGGTTTGGGGCGTGATTCGAGCCTGGCGACCGGAGACGAGAAGAGCGAAGGCTGGGTCTGGCCGGCTTTTGAGGAACGATCCTTTGAGGCGTTCAGGGCGTACTACGAGTACGTTCCGAAAGGGAAGTGGATGGTCGAGTATACGGTGCGCCTGAATAGTGCCGGAGACTTCAACCTGCCGCCGACCCGGGTCGAAGCGCTCTACTCGCCGGAGATGTTCGGGGAAATCCCGAATGGGGTCGTGAGTGTGAAGTAGGGGGTCACAAAGGACCCCAAGGACCCCAAGGACCTCAAGGACAAGATCGGGTCGGTTCTTGAGGTCCTTGAGGTCGTTGAGGTCCTTTAGTTTACTGCGATGCGAGTCAGGAAAAAGCTTTTCGTCGCGCTTCTGCTGCTGTTCGGCCTTGGTGTGCCGGGCGTCATCTGGGTTATTACCCTGCCGCCGGCTACGCCATCGTACGCCGAAGTGGTGGGTAGGTACCGAAGCTCAGACCGCATCCTGCTCGATCGGAAGGAGCGCCCGCTTCATCAACTGCGAGTAGCGGAGGAAAGCCGAAGCCTCGAATGGGCCACCCTCGACCGGATTTCGCCGGCGCTCATTACAGCCGTCGTACAGGCTGAGGACCGCCGGTTTTACGTGCACGGCGGCATTGACTGGCTCTCGCTGGTTTCGGCCGCCTGGCGTAATGTCTCGTCTCCCGAAGTGCGAGGCGCGAGCACCATTACGATGCAGCTCTCGTCTCTGATTACGCCTGAGCTTGCGCCGGGGCGGGGAAGGAGATCTCTGCTGGAGAAAATCCGGCAGATCAGGGCGGCGCGTCAGGTGGAGGCCGGCTGGACGAAAGCGCGAATCCTCGAATCGTATTTGAACCTCGTGACTTTCCGAGGAGAATTGCGGGGGATCGCGGCCGCGTCCAGGGGGCTTTTCGGGAAAGAGCCGCACGGAATAGCAGGCAGCGAGGCCTTGGTCCTGGCCGCGTTGCTCCGGGCTCCGCGCGCCGGTGTCGACCGTTTGACATCCAGAGCTCAAGGACTGGCAAAGCTCTTGCGGTGGCCGGAGAATCCGACCCGCATCAGGGCCACTGCGGAACGGGCAGCGAGCGGTCTGTATTATGTCTCGCCCGTGGCTGATTTTGCCCCGCACGTCGCCCGCAAGCTGCTGACCGGAACCGGGAAGCAGCAAAGGCATTCCGACAAAGTGACATGTACGATCGATTTGGATCTGCAGCTTTACGCGGCGGAAGCGCTTCGAAACCGGCTCTTCTCCTTGCGTTCGCAGAACGTCCAGGATGCCGCTCTGCTCGTTGTCGAGAACAAAACCGGAGACACACTGGCCTACCTGGGCAACGATGGGGTCCGAACGACGGCCCGATTCGTCGACGGCGCCGAAGCTTTGCGCCAGGCTGGCTCGATCCTCAAGCCGTTCCTCTACGCCCTGGCGTTCGACCGGCGGTTGCTCACTCCCGCCTCGCTCCTGGATGACAGTCCCCTGGAAATCCCGGTGTTCGGAGGCATTTACCGTCCCCAAAACTACGACGATCAGTTCCATGGGCTGGTGACGGCGCGACAGGCCCTCGCATCTTCGCTCAATGTGCCGGCCGTACGGACTCTCAGCCTGGTCGGTATTGATCCGTTCGTTTCCGCCTTGCAGGATCTCGGTTTTCGGGATCTTCAGGCACCTGACTACTACGGCCCTTCGCTCGCCCTGGGATCGGCGGATGTCTGCCTCAGGGACCTGGTCGACGGGTATCGGGCTCTGGCGAACGGCGGCATGTACCAGCCGTCGCGCCTGACTTTCGACCCGATCTGGGAACCGGCACGCCGGGTGTTCTCGCCTCAGGCTGTTTTTCTGGTAGCGGACATTCTCTCCGACAGGGAGAGCCGTGAAATGACGTTCGGGCTGGAGAATGCCTTGGCCACTCGCTTCTGGACAGCTGTGAAGACCGGAACGAGCAAGGATATGAGAGACAACTGGTGTGTCGGGTTTTCCGAGCACTACACGGTGGGAGTTTGGGTCGGCAACTTCTCCGGTGCTCCCATGTGGCACGTGAGCGGTGTGAGCGGGGCCGCTCCGCTCTGGCTCGAGATCATGAATTATCTGCACCGGGACCGGCCGAGCCGGCAGGCGGCTCCGCCTCCTGGCCTGGAGCAGCGAGAGACCCGTTTTCCGGACTTGAACGTTGTACGGAGGGAGACGTACGTCCAGGGCACGGAATCGACAACCGTGAAAGCGGTTGCCTCCACCGCGGCCAAACGTATCCTCTACCCAGTCGAGGGCATGATCCTGGCCCTTGATCCGGACGTTCCGCCCAGTCAGCAGTTGGTCGTGTTTGAAGCAAAGGCCGCCGGCGACGTGATCCGCTGGAGACTTAATGGCAAGCGGCTGGCAGCAGACAGCCCGGCCGCCCGGTGGCACCCGAAAGCCGGCAAGCACAAGCTGGCGCTGGAGACGAGTGAGGGGCGGGTGCTGGAGACGGTGCAGTTTGAGGTGAGATAGTAGTTTCTATCCACGAATTACACGGCGCGGCGTAGCCGCAACCAAAAGCCTGCCCGATGAAGAAGAAAGACAGAATGTCGAATATCGAATATCGAATGTCGAATGTCGAAGTGAGGAAGAAATGA
>RPQK01000124.1 GCA_003819755.1 Acidobacteriota bacterium
CCAGCTCGCGTTTATCGAGAGTCTTGATGACCGTCGCCGACGTAGACGATACCATCTCGGCGTCACTGGTCACCTCAACCGTCTGGCCGATCTCTCCCAGCTGCATCGCGACGTTGACGGTCGCGATTTCCGAAGTGGTGACGTTCACGCCGGACTGGATGAGCTTCTTGAACCCCGTCATTTCAAACGTGAGCGTGTAAACACCGGGAGTCAGGTGGCGAACTTCCCAATTGCCGGTGTCATCCGTAACGGCGCTTCTGACCTCCCCCGTGTCCGCCCGGGTGACGGTGACCGTAGCACCCGGTATAGTGCCGCCGCTCGGGTCAATGACGCGGCCCTGCACACCCGTGTTTGCGCCTGTCTGCGCCAAAAGCGGGACAAAAGAAAGGACGGCGATGATGATAAGCGTCATCGTCGTCCGAGTGATATTTGAAGCGCGACTCTTCAGCCTCATACTCGGACCTCCATTTCACCTGATCTGCCCGGGATGCCAACTGTCGAGGACACGAGAGGCCATTCGGTAGCTTGCGACTTAGACCCTGATCCATAAGCCGACATTTCGCAAACGTGCCGATTCGGCGACAATCAAAGCCCTTCATAAACCCTATTCCAGAAAATGTGATCTGTCAAAGCGTTGTACACGTGTTCACTTTTGCAACACACTCTGGAGAGACAACACGGTGTTGGACAACGGCGCAGGGTATTCGAGTGGACTCTCGTTTTACCAGGAGCAGTTGGCCTGGCTCAGAGAGCAGCTGGCCAAGAACCGGAGGGATCCGACGATCCTGGTGATGCACATTCCACTCGGGGACAACACTTTCTCCAAGGCCGTGAAGTCGCTTCTGACCGACGCTGGCAACGTGAAACCGCTCCTGCTCCCGCTACTTTGACGTCGCCCCGGGGATTTCCGCCATGTCGTGGCCGAGCAGGGAAACAGGAGCCTGCCGTTTTACAGCAATTGAATTCCGGGAGCGGCTTGGCCGCTCCCTGCTCCGTGAGTGCGCGGGGCTTGGATTTCGCTAAGCTAAACGCTTTCGAAAATGGCCTTGATTCTGCGTTTTAAGTTGGAGCAGACTCGGGCTTGGAGGTCATGCCATGCCCCGCTCCAATCGCTCCATCCTGCCCGGCTCGATGGAACTGAGATGGAAAAACCTCGGAGTTGCTGCTGCGCTCGTCCTCCTGGGAGGACTTGGGCCGGGACCCGTTTCGGTGTATGGCGCCGAACAGAACCAGCTCGAACTGCTCGCGGCCAGCGATCTGGAAAGAGTCTTTGAGGACGGGCTCAACTGCCCGAAATCCAAGGGCCCCCTGGAGCTTTTCGGGATCAGAGGCGAGTTTGTCTCCGGCCAGTGCGTCGTCAGGGCGAACGCCGAAGCAACCGGGATTGCAGTTGCTGTCCCGCCTCTGAGGTCCACCGACGCGGGGAATGCGGGGGCTGCGATCGAGGTTGCCTGGAACCCGGTCGGCAGCGTGCCAGTCCCCGAGAACACTCCCGACACCGACCCGCAGTACCTCCTGCGCAAGGCGCCGGCCCGATTCCCGGATTATCTCGCCGAACCAGGGAAGATTTCGCTGAAAGCGGGCGAGTGCCGCTCCGTCTGGCTGACCTTCAAAATACCGGCCGATGCCGCCGCCGGCCGTTACTCGAGCTCCGTGGAAGTCACCGCCCCGGGCCTGTCGGCGTCGCTGCCGCTCACGCTCACCGTTTATCCGCTGACCCTGCCGGAGACGCGTCACCTGATGGTCACCAATTGGTACCGGACCAACGGCTTCACGCAGTTCCACGACACCGGCCAGCCGTATTCCGACCGTTTCTTCGAGATCCTGAAGGTGTATGCCGAAGACATGGCGGCGCATCGCCAGAATGTGTTTCGTATCGCACTGGATACGGTGGCCATCCGGCAGGACAAATCGGGTGCCCTCTCGTTCAGCTTTGACCGTTTCGACCGCTACGCAGACGTGTTTTGGGGCACGGGACAGATGGATCTGATGGAAATCTGGTTCCTGGCCGGTTTCAAGAGGGACGAGCGGGGGGCGAGGCTGAACGACGTCGTGTTCAACGGCTACGAAGTCTTCAGTGAGACCAGGAACCAGCCGATCGAAATGGCGGGCAAGGATGTCCTGCCGCACTTTTTGCCGGAGTTGGAACGGCACCTTCGACGCAAAGGGTGGCTCGAAAAGACCCTGATCCACATCGCCGACGAACCCAAAATCCATCACATGCGGAGCTGGCGGGAAGCGTCCGAATGGGTGCACCGCCTGGCGCCAGCGATAAGAAGGATCGAAGCCATCGAGACGACCGATTTCGCCGGTCTGCTCGAAGTCTGGGTCCCCAAGCTGAACCACTTGAATACCTGGCTTGACTCGTATCAAAAAGCTCAAAACGACGGCTACGAGCTCTGGTACTACACCTGCATGCACCCAACCGGCGCCTATCCGAACCGGTTCATCGACTTCCCTTTGATCGAGACCCGCATCCTCCATTGGCTCAATTACCGGTTTGGGATCCCGGGCTACCTCCATCACGGCCTCAACAAGTGGACAACCGACCCCTTCACCATCATGAATGAGAGGCAGTACGGCCCGGGCGATTCGTGGATCGTGTATCCGAAGAAAGATGGGCTTTTGAGCTCCGTTCGCTGGGAACAGATGCGAAACGGCATCCAGGACTACGAGTATCTCTGGCTCCTCGAACAGAAGTTCAAGGATTTGAAGAAGAGGATGGGCGCGCGGTTGTCCTGGCTGGACCCGGCGCAACGCGGCAGGGAAATCGCCGGGCAGGTGATCAGCGCAATGGACGATTTCACGAGGGATCCGGCAGTACTGTACCGTGCGAAAAAGCAGCTCATTGACGAGATCCTGGGGCTCGACGGGTCCCCGCAGGCCATCATCCAGACAGATCCGCCCGAGAATGCGAAAGTCCTGTATGGCCCGGCGAACGTGGACCTGAGGGGGTGGACGGATCCGGGAACCGAGATCCGCATAGGCGGCAGGGCATTGGAGGTCGGCGCCGACGGCGTTTTTGTCTACAATGCCAGCCTGAAGCCGAACGGGAGTACGCTGGAAATCACGGCGCGAAAAGGGAATAGTGAAAGAACAGTCGTCCGCAAGTTCGATGTGCGGGTCCGGTAGGTCCGTGTTGCAGGTCAGCGCCCGGGGGGCCGGTAGCGGGGACGAAAGAATGAAAGCTTCAGCGAGCATCACGTAATCGAAGCTGGCACTGCTTGGCGGAACTCCTGTCCGGTGGCGGAGGAACTTTCGCCAGTCGAGCGCCGTATGGCTGGCGCATCCGCTGCTCCTCGGAACCGAGGAAGACATGCGGGACATTCGTCGAGGTGTCTCAGAAGATCAAGGCGCATGCGGCCGCCTTGGACGACCTGGAGGTAGGGCAATGAGGGGCAATGGCTTGGTTCGATGGCTTACGATGGGGTTCGCGATCATCGCGTCAACGACGTTTGGTCTGGCGGCCGCGGCCGGACAGGCGACGTTCGCGGCCGGCTTCGGGAAGGCGGACATTACTCCCGCGGAGCCGGTCTTCATGGGCGGGTATGCGATGCGGGGCACCGCCTCGGCAGGGCTGCATGGCCGTGACCAGTTGTTTGCCCGGGCCCTTGCTTTGGCCGACGGGACGACGAGGCTGGTGATCGTGGAGACGGACATCATCGGGATACGCAATCACGAAGAGCTGCGGGGCCAAATCGCAAAGGCCACCGGCTTGCGGTTGGACTGCGTCATTCTCGGAGACGTGCACAATCACGCGGCTCCTGCGCCCGGCGATAAAAACGCCCATACTGCCTGGCAAAAACGCTTCGGGGAAGCGCTGGTGGCCGCGGCCCGGCAGGCGCTCGGGTCCCTCCAGCCGGCGCGGCTGGGGATGGGTTCGGGGCATTCCCGCGTCGCAATGAACCGGCGGAAAGTCATGCAGGACACGCAGACCTACGATACTTTCGACGAGAATTACGCCAGCCAGACCTTCGGGCCATTCAAGACTGACCAGCCCGTGCTGCTTCACGAACTGGAAGGGGTCGTACGGCTGGGCGCGAACCCGCTGGGTCCGATCGACGACGAAGTCGGCGTGCTCCGTATCGACAGGGCGGACGGCAGGCCGCTGGCGGTGCTGATCAATTACGCCTGCCACGGCACCTCGCTGGGCGGCAGAAACGGGCTGATCTGTTCGGAATGGATGGGCCACATGCTGGCTGCCGTTGAGCAGGCGGTGCCGGGAGTGCAGGCGGTGTTCGTCCAGGGCGCCGCGGGAGACATCAACCCGCGCGTGGTCGGGGGCCTGGACGGCTACAAAGACGATCCCGAGAACACCACCGCGCTGGGCAGAGAGATCGCCGAGGAAGCCGTGCGCGTCTACGCGGGTACCAAGACCGAAGTGCCGCGCGACCCGGTCATCCGCCTCGTGTCGCGAACGCTCGAGCTGCCCCGCGCCTATGGCGAGCTGTACGAGGACTATAAGCGAACCACGGTGGACGTGCCCGCCACCGCACTTCGCGTTGGGGATTTCACGCTGGTGACGTTTCCGGGGGAGATGTTCCACGAAATCGGCCTGCAGGTGAAGCGCGCATCCCCGTCGAAGATCACCTTCATCGCCGGATACACGAACGGGAGCGTGGGATATATGCCGACGCAAGCCGCCTTTGCGGAAGGCGGCTACGAGCCGGACGCCTCGCATTTTGCCCCGCAGGCGGAAAAACTTTACCTCCGGCAGGTCGCGAAACTCCTGGCCGCGCTGCGTTAGGAGCAGCTTGTTTGCCAAGGCGGTTCAATCCGTCGTTATTCCAGGTTCACGCCGCGAGGAAGATCTTACGCCTGAACATCCAGTAAAGGATCAACCATTCGACGATCAGCACGGCCGCCGCATCCAAGAGCAGCCCGAAAGGACCGATCCGAGACGACAATGCCGCGGTGAAGATCCCGACGTGATCGTCCAGCGGCACGAGTGTCCGCCCCATGTATACGGCGAGCGCGTTCGTTCCTATCACGACAAAAGGGAAGGCCCAGCGTTTCCAGCCGAGGACGTCGATGACGAAGTAGAAGCCGAGGAAAAGCAGGCAGGACCAGCCCGCGGAGGCCAGCCCGTACGAGGTGGTCCACAGCTTCATGATCATCGGGACAACCGGGTCGAGCAGCGCGCCAAGGGCTACTGCGCACAGCCCGATGCCGCCGATTACGGCGAGTTTCACCTTCGGGGGACTCTCCCCTTGCAGGAGCCGGCCGATCAGGAGTCCGAGGACGGTCGTCCCGATCGTCGGGATCGTGCTGAGCACCGTGCCCCATCCTTCGCCGTGGTGACGGCCCAGGACCGCCCGGTCGACGGCCGCCACGAGATTCCTTCCGTTTTCGTATGTCCCCGCCGGCACCCCGGCTGCCGGGACAAAGGCAAGCAGGAGGGCATACCCGGTCAGGATGGTTACGGCCGCCAGGGCTTGGAGGCGCCATGATCGACGAACCATCAGGAACGCCAGGAAATAGGCGATCGCAATGGGCTGCAGGGCGCTGCTCAATTCGACCAGGAAGGGATGGCCGAGGTTGATCGATTCTCTCAACGAGCCGAGCAGGAACAGTATCACGCACCGGCGCAGAACCCGCAGGAAGATGTGGCCGTGGCTCTGCTCGAGCGAGCGCTTCGCGTACGAAAACGGCAGCGACATGCCCGTCATCAGCATGAAGGAAGGCCAAATCAGGTCATAGTAGCGCAGGCCCTGCCAGGGAGTGTGATCCAGGTGGGGGACGACGGCGTCGATGACGGGGTTGTGGCCCAGGGCTGCCAGGCCGGCCATGATAGAGCTTCCGCCGACGATCCAGAACATCGTCCAGCCGCGAAAGGCGTCCAGCGACACCAGGCGGCGCCCCTGCGAGACCGGGTCCCGCGTCCGCGACCCTGGGTCCACCGTTCGGAATTCAGGGGTGAGCTGTCGCGGTTCGCCCTTCTGTATTATGGCTTCAGCACTTGCGCGCTTTCCTTTCCCACTCCTGATCGACGATCCGTCGAGCACGGCCGCAGCCTCCGTCCCTCCCAACCCTAAACCCGAACTCCAACCTTCGAACTCAGCCCCCCGAACTGCCTTTGATCGGTGGCACAGGATGTAACCCGTCCCGTCCTGGCGCGCGTAAATCGCGACGCCTTCCCTGTCGGCCGCAAAACCCTCGGTCCCGAAACGGGCCAGCTCGACAGCCGCGTCGGGATGGTCCGGATCCGCGTGGTACTTGTGGATGCCGTCCGATCTGCAGACTTGTTCAATAGTTGAAACGCGAGGCCTCTCGACGTCATCCTTCGAAAACGATTCACTCTTTCACGGCGCACGCTCACGCGGCTGGCCCAGCCCCGCTCGCGACGGCCATCGCCAGAGCGACACAGACAGAAAAAGGGGCGAGGTGAGTCTTCATTTCAGTTCAAGGTTCTCGGAGCCAGAATAGTCGGGGACACCGAATGGGTCAACACCCACGAGCCACCCAGGGATTTTGCCCCCTAAACGGGAAGACTAGCTCTTGCGTCAGGGAGTGCTGTATAGAGAAGTATGGACGACGTAAAGAAGCAAGGCAGGGCGACGCCGACTTCGCGTCGCGATTTCATCAAGTCCGCGTTCGTTCTTTCCGCAGGCGGCGGGTTCGGCCTCGATCTCGCCAGTTTGGGTCGGCCCCGCGCCCTGCGTTTCGGAATTGTCACCGATCTGCACTATGCGGATCGCCCCCCCTTAGGGACTCGGTTCTATCGCGACACTCTGCGCAGAATCAGAGAGGCGGTGAGCGTGATGAACCAGGAGAAACCGGATTTCCTCATTGAGCTGGGGGATTTCAAGGACCAGGATGCTGATCCGGTGGAGAAGAACACCGTTGCCTACCTGCGCACAATCGAAAGCAAGCTGCGCAGGTTTCAGGGACCCACCTACCATGTTCTCGGCAATCATGACATGGACAGCCTGTCGAAGGAGCAGTTCCTGCGGAATGTGACGAATACGGATATCCCGACAGGGTCGAGCTATTATTCCTTTGATATGAAAGGATTTCATCTGATCGTGCTGGACGCCAACTTCGTCGCCGACGGGGGCCCATATGATCACGGGAACTTCCATTGGACAGAAGCCAATATCCCGGAGGAAGAACTGGAATGGCTGCGAAGGGACCTTGCCGGCTGTTCAAAACCGACAATCGTATTCGTTCATCAACTCCTGGATGGAGTGGGTGAGCACTACATAAGAACCGCCCCGCGGGTTCGCCAGGTATTGGAGAGATCCCAGTGCGTCGTCGCTGTGTTTCAGGGGCACCAGCACAGGGGACAGTACACTCGCATCAATGGCATTCATTATGTGACGATGCGGGCGATGGTCGAGGGCGGGCGTCCGGAAGACAACCGTTTTTCAATCGTTGAAGCGACTCCCGACCTCGAGATTCGCGTCAGAGGATTCGGAAGGGAAGCGAGCCGGAACCTGAAAGTTGCCTAACCCTTCTCTTCCTGGCCTGGTAATTGTCCCGTCCGATTCGGGCGTGCACCGGGATCTGGCGGAGCTTTATGAGAAGCTCGGGCGTCGTGCCGAGGCCGCGCGCTATAAACAAGCCATCATGACGGATGCTGAAAACACGGATGCGATTCAGGTCATCGTCTCGAAGATGAATTCACTTGAGTAACCCGACTAGTCGATGCACCAAGCATTGACTCATCGCATCTCCTCCAAAACGCCCCGTTGCTTTTGTCCTCTTCGTTATCGATAGGACGATTTTGTGTAAGCGGGCTCAAGTAAACTAGAAGTGAACAACGCAAACCCCACAAACCAGAGCAATCTATGAAAAAGACAGTTTTGCTTACACTTCTTTTGACCTTCATCTCTTGCGGCACAGAGGAACGTCACGCGCGCAATGTCATCCTCTTCATAGGGGACGCCGGGGGCTTGTCTGTCCTTACCGCCGCCGCCCTCCACAAGGGCCGACCCCAATCCCTGTTTATCCATCGAATGGCTCACCACGGCCTGATGGACACTTCCTCGACTTCTGACTGGAACACCGACTCGGCGGCCGGTATGACGGCTATCGTGACCGGGTACAAGACAAACGATGGTGTGATTTCCCAATCAGCCGATGCCGTGCGCGGACAGAAGGATGGAAAGGCTCTGAAGACGATTCTGGAGTACGCCGAGGAGAAGGGTCTGTCCACGGGCGTTATCACGGACAACAAGGTTGCGGGCGCGACCCCCGGGGCTTGTTATGCGCACTCCAATAACAGGAGTAAGACCGCGGAGATCTTTCTCCAGCTTCTCTCGCCCCTGTACGGCGATGGGGTCGACCTTCTCATCGGCCCTGAGGACGGAGTACTGACCGAGGCCTCCGCTAACGGCCAGAATCCGGAGACGGATTTGCGCGCAAAGGGATATGCCGTCGCCAAGTCGCTGGATCAATTTAAGCCGACCGCCCAGCGGGCTGTTGTGCTCCTGCCAACAGACGAGTTTGATCGGGAGACCGCAGTTCGGCGCACGATCGACATCCTTTCGCGCAATCCCAAAGGATACTTCCTGATGGTGGAGGTCGACGTTCACACCGACAAGCTCAGACGCGGACTGGAGCGGGTGCTGGTTCTCGACCGTCTCATTGAACAAACGGTTAAGTCTGTGCCGGAAGACACGCTGGTGATCTTTGCGGCGGACCATTCTTTCGATACGCAGATCGTCGGAGGAGGGCCAGGCCAGCCCTTGCTGCCTCCGGACGGTGCGGGCGATACAGATTCAGCAACCGCAGACCCGGCAATCCGAGTGGGTGATGGCCATAGCGGGGAGGATGTCCTCGTCGCCGCCCAGGGTCCCGGAGCAGAGCGGGTCAAGGGGTTCTTCCCGAACACCCAGCTATTCCGGATCATGATGGCGGCCTACGGATGGGAGGAGACAAAGGCTCCTCAGCAGATGAGCAAGGTGAACTAGCAAAGGGGTTGGAAATGAAAAAAAGACTCGCGACGGTCCTTGCCAGTCTGATGCTCTGCCTCACGGTTTCGTCAGGATCAGCTCAACCGTAATCCGTGTGCCTGAAACGACCGGCTTTCCCATCATGACTGTAGGCCTGGACTCAATCAGCCTTTGATTCATAGCAGCTCTCGTTATCATAGACATAAACTGCTCGCACGGTGCTTTGAGGTCAAAAAGATCACGGTTTCAGTCTGTAGGCCCGTTCGATCACGGCCCCGATGTCCGGCCCTTTCCAGTACGGTTCGATCCAACGCAGGCGCTGGTCTTTCCATCCGGCCGCGGCTCTGCGCCAGTGGCCGCGAACCATGAAACGATGCAGAATTCTCCTCCCACTCGACACCCGCTCGAGTTCCTCGAACTCGCGCACTCGCGAGATCTCAATAGACCCCGGCAGGAAGAAGACGCTCTCCGAACTGAAAATCGGCGGCTCACCGGCGCCACGCCTGCTGCCCTTCCCGCCGCCAGCGCCCGGACTGTGCCGGACTTCAGGCGCGACCCCGGCGCTCGTCGCATACAGGATAGAGCTGAAAACCAGATGGAACAGTGCTCGGAGTGGGTTCGCATCAGGAATCTCTGATTCCGCGATGAGTCGGGGCGCGAGGCCGTCCAGAAAGCCTTTGATCTGCGTCTTTTCGGTCAAAGGAACGTCGTATTCGGCCAGGTGTGGCGGATCAGCGCCGAGGGTATCCAACGCAAACACCACACCGAGCCCGCGTCCCGACTCCAGCCGCTCCTCGATCACGTAAATCGTGGCCGCCTTCAGATAGTAGCCCGCAATCGGACACTGCCGGTCCCGGGCGAGAAGACGTTCGGCAAGCGAAAGCGTGTACCGATCCGAAAAGACGAGCGCAAAACAGGGGAAAGGCGCCCGTAGCTCATCTCCAGGCAGGTCCAGTTCCGTTTTCGCCAGCATGTAGGCCAGCGATTCGTCAACCCAGAAGGTCTTGCGCCGGTGCAGCTCCAGGTTCGTCATGAGATATATGTGCGGCTCGAGGGACGGTATGACCTGCTCGCCTGGCGCCGAGGCCTGGTTGTGCTGATCCGCTTCCCGATGGCGCAGGAAACGCTGGATGTCGAGGTTTCTTCTGATGTCTGCCCGCGTCAGGATGCTCGAGGCGTCTTTGAAGCCGGGCTGCCGGCGCGCGTTTTCCGCGACTGTGCGGCACAATTCGCCCAAGCCCGGAACGAGCGAAGCCATGCGTTCGTGAGCAAGCAGTGGCGGATGCATGGGCCGGGAGCGATCCTCGAGCCCAAGCTCGCCCCACATCCAGGACGGATCGTAGGCCGGCTTGTCAGCCTGAAGACATCCCTGGTACGCACCCTCCAACCGGCGGATCAGTTTGGCCAGCTTCGGTCGGAGGGCAGGGTCTTTGGCAGCCTCCCGAGGCGTACGGTCGTTCAAGGCGGGGATCGGCAGGTCGAGCCACTCCCGGTAGTGCCGTGCCTGGGCGTCGAGGGTCAGCGCCTCCTGCGCTTCACGGGGAACAGCCTCACCTGGAAGCGCGGGTCTCCCGCCTGAGTCGGCGGCTGTTGATTCGCGCCGGCGGGAGCGCAGCCGCTCCCGGATGTCCATCACCACGTTCTGGTGGACCGTGGAGCGGTGCCGGACAACCCCGGCTGCCAGGGTTTCGATCATTGTCCGGCCTCGCTCGGCGCGCTCGGCGGAGTTGCATTCCAGCTCCAGCGCGTCTTCTTCCAATACGAGCCTGCCGAGAATGACCGGCTTTCCCTTCAGATTGCCACCCGACCACAGCCAGACCGGTTTCCCGTCCTCCTCACGCTCCAGTCCCCGAGCGGCGTCGAACGCTGCCTGGACCTGCGCTGGGTCGGCCACTTCGAACCGCACTCGGGTAGCCAGCAGGTCCTCGCCGTCGGTGTTCTGCAGCCTCGGGATCGGGGGGTCGAGAAGCGCGGAAATCCAGACATCGTGGAGGACAGGCGCCGCAGCCTTGAGGAGTTCGAGATCGGTGGCCTCCGGGTACTCCCGGCGATAGTTCTCGTGCTGCTTTGACACCTGTGAAAGGACTTGATCACGCACCAGCTCTGGAATGCTCAAAAGTCCAAATTCGCGGCGTCTTGGACCAGATTGCACCCACCAAGAGTCACCCAGACTGGGAGAACAAGCTGTATCGTCCTTAACACCAGTCCATGCTGAGGGGGTGGCGGATTCTGCAGCTCAAGCAGAAGTAGGCCAGCGCGGATGCGTATCGCGGGCCGCCGGTGTCTAAGTTCAAGGAATACCGATCATCGAAGTTGCGAAACAAACCTGAAGGAGGCGTTTGAACGAAAGGTCGATCGCACACGTGCAGCGCTGTCAGGCGCTAAACCAGAGTAGTCCCTTCTTACTGATTTGTGCTCGACTCCTGCTGCAGGCAATTGCTTTTGCCCTGCTGCCGGCGACCGTTGTCAACGCGCAGCTCGAATCCCAGCCCGACGGTTGCCTCAATCCAAGCGTCTTGCTCTCGGCTCCACAGCAAGTGACTCCGACAATCCAGGGCAGAGCGACCAGGACAATGGAAAATGTCAAGCTGTCGGACCCCAACGCCCCCCCAACGCCCCCAACGGCGGGGTACAGAAACCTCGTGCCGATGTATCAGCCGACTTTCGACCTCAGCTCCCCCACCTGGATCTACACAGGTCGACCGAACACGATCGCTCCTGGCGGCCTGATGATCTCGTTTTATTCACCCGGCCAATTCGTGGTCACCGACCCGACCGGCCGCCGCACGGGCTACGATGTCGCCTCCGGTGAGCGTCTCTCCGAGATCCCCAACTCATCTTATGACGAAAACGCTACGCCTGGCCTTGTCCCCGGCGAAGAGTCGTCAAGGGAATTCCAGGTCATGGGGCCGGCAGAAGGCGAATACAAGGTGGATATCACGGGCACAGGAGACGGTACCTACAGCCTTGAGTTTTACAGGTGGGAAGGTAACGACGAATCAAGGCTGACAGTGGACGATGTCCCAATTTACACCGGCGAACGTCAATCGTGGGTCCTGCAAGTGTCCGCCTCGGTCACCGAACCGCAGACCGCAGGCGGCGGCTACGATGGCGGCGGCCAGCGACCCAGGGACGTCAATAAGCTGCTGAGTTATGTCCGACCCACGGACAATAGGGTCGATCTGCCTGCGGGCAGCACCGGGTACGATCTGGTCATTAATTGCGGCCTCATGGTTTCGCCGAATACGTTCAGCGCCACGCTCAACGGGATGGACATCAGCGCGTTGTTCAAGCCCACGGCCGCCGGGAGAGAGGTCGTACACCTCGCCTTAGGGCGAGGTACCAACGTCCTGTTGCTCTCAATCGAGGGGCAGGTAGGAAGCCGCATGGCGCGCGACTCCGACCGCCTCGTCTTCCGGGTACCCTGAGCAGGCACTCGGAGTTGAGATGCGCCCGGGCGCCGAGCCAGCCCACCCGCAAACTCAGCTGTTTAGGCCAGGACAACCCGGCCGAACTGAAGCGCTTATTGGACGCCTGGCCAACACCTGCCGGAAGTCGAAGTCGTGCGTTTGGGGATCGACTTTCACGTACGGCTCTGAAAGGGGAAGCGGAGCAGCAACGCTCGCTTTGCACTCGGTGCAAAAGAGTAAATATGCGAAAGCGGAGGCTAATATTGCTGACGTGCTGTGCATTGCTGGCGCCGAGCTTGATTTTAGGTGGCTATGCCGTTGCTACTCGTATCAACCTCAATCCCTGGTATTCAGTTGGGCAACCAATTGACGAATTAAATGGCGTCATCATCTACTTCAATGGCGGCGTCAACACGACCAGAGGACGGAATCTCTCGAAAGATGGTTACAACCTTGGTATTCGTTTTCAGTGTGTGGAGTTTGTGAAACGGTATTATTTCGAAAGGTATGACCATCGCATGCCGGATCCCTATGGTCATGCAAAAGACTTTTTTGATGTTGAGCTTTCAGATGGTGCTTGGAACCAAAAGAGAGGAATGTTGCAGTACGTGAACGGCGGCCGCTTCAAACCTGAACCGGATGATCTCCTCGTGTTCGGCCCATGGCTTTTCAATCAATACGGTCACGTAGCAATTGTTTCGTCTGTGGGGAACACCTCGCTGGAG
>RPQK01000125.1 GCA_003819755.1 Acidobacteriota bacterium
CGCAACCGACTTTCGCAGTTGGGCCGCAGCGGGCTCAATCATGTCGGCCGGCACTTCTTCGAGGCCGAGTTCGAACAGGAATTTATTCTTCATGGCTCTTTACGAAGGCGGAAGCAACCCGAACCGCCAGGTTACGGACTCTCGCGATGATCCCGACCCGCTCGGTCACGCTGATCGCACCACGGCTGTCGAGGAGATTGAAGGTGTGGGAGCAACGAAGGCAGTAGTCATAGGCCGGAAGCACGCAGTCGGCCTCCAGGCACCGAAGGCACTCTTTCTCGTACCGGTTGAACAGCTCGAAGAGCATCTCGGTATCGGCCACCTCGAAACTGTACTTGGAAAATTCCTGCTCTTCACGCTTACGGACTTGTCCGTAGCTGGCCTCCGGGCTCCAGCAGAGAGCGAACACGCTGTCTTTGTCTTCGACGAATGTAGCGATTCGCTCCAGACCGTACGTGATTTCCGCCGAAATGGGCATCAGGTCCTGCCCGCCGGCCTGCTGAAAGTAAGTAAACTGCGTGATCTCAAGACCGTCCAGGAGAACCTGCCATCCGATTCCCCAGGCTCCGAGAGTAGGGCTTTCCCAGTTATCCTCCTCAAACCTCAAGTCGTGATTCGCGAGCTCGATGCCCAGGGCCCGCAGGCTGGCCAGGTAGACTTCCTGAACATCGTCGGGAGAGGGTTTGAGGATGACCTGGAGTTGATGGTGTTTGTAGAGCCGGTTCGGGTTCTCGCCATAGCGGCCATCCGCGGGGCGGCGGGAAGGCTGGACATAAGCCACCCGATAGGGCTCAGGTCCAAGAACCCGCAAAAACGTCTCGGGGTGCATGGTCCCCGCGCCGACCTCCAGATCGTACGGCTGTTGTACCACGCATCCGTACTCCATCCAGAAGCCCTGCAGCTTGTGAATCAGTCCCTGAAATGTGACCTGCTCGTTCGGCATTCCCTGTCTCCGGAAGTAAAAGGGAGGATCATAGCACGCTTAGGAAGCACCCGCCAGATTGGGCAAAAACCGAGGTTGCCGGCAGCCGTTTCCTCTACAACAGCTGGCTCAACAGCGCTCGGCTTTTCAGACGCTTTTCCAGGTGGCTTTCGATGAGATTCGCGGCCAGCCGCTCCAAAACCTTGATCTCTTCGGCCGAAAGCTCGAAAGTCACCAGCTCGGTGGGATGAACGCGCATAAGGGCTCGTACTTTTTCTGATAACCCGGGCAAGGCCTGCTCAAGGTTGGGGAGTACACCTTCGAGTTTCAGTATCCACAGTTCCAAATACCTCGCCAGCACCAGGATCGGGACCGAAGATGAAGCATCCAGCACGGCGAGGCCCAGACGGAAGAGGTTTTCGCTTTCCTCCTCTTCACGCGAGCATTCGAGGAGCAACTCCGCAAAATAGTTGAAGTGAAGATTGACCTCCCAACTCAGTTCATAAGGGGGGAATGCCTTGATGATTTCTGCACTCTGAATGACTGCCAGTTCCTGGTGTTCCTTCCGGTAAAACACGAGGCGTGAGTGGGTTAGCAACTCCAGCGAGCTGCCGAATCGGCTCTTCGGCTTCCGGGCGCCATGCGCGACTCCCCGCAGCTTGCCGTAACTGCGGGTCAGGTACACGACAATGCGGTTAGATTCCGCAAACGGGTACGTCTTGAGAGTGAGCGCCTCCGTCTGATGGACGTTCATGAAACAGGAATATAGTGCAGAAGAAGAGTGGCCAGACCGAGAAAAGATAGGAAACCGGTGACGTCCGTGAAGGTGGTGAGGATTATGCCCGAGGCCAGCGCCGGATCCACGTCCATCTTCTTCAGGAGCAGGGGAATCACGCTTCCGGTCAGGCCGGCCACGAACATGTTAATGATCATGGCGCCGGCCAGCACCAGGCTGAGGATCAAATTGGCTTTCCAAACATAAGCGGCGACTCCGGCCAGGAAGCCCATGGCAAGGCCATTGGCGAGGCCAACCATCGATTCCTTCCAGAGTGCCGTTCTGCTGTTAGCCCAGGTCAGCTCTCCGAGCGCCAGCCCTCTGACTATCACCGTAAGCGTCTGGGTCCCGGAGTTTCCGCCCATGCCGGCAACGACTGGAAGGAAGACGGCCAGGAACGAGAACCGTGCGATAGTCGGCTCAAAAAAGGCGACGACCGTCGCGGCAACCAACGCCGTCACGAGGTTGATACCGAGCCACGGCAGACGCCTCTTAACCGAGGTCCGGACCGGCGTATAAACGTGGTCATGCACGTCGACCCCGGCCATGTGGAAAATGTCCTCGGTCGCCTCCTCCTTGATGACGTCAATCACGTCATCCACTGTGATGACCCCGACGAGTTTATTCTCAGGATCGGTGACGGGAATGGCGAGAAGATCGTACAGGGCCACCTGCCGGGCCACCTCTTCCTGGTCGGTATCCGTCTTCACCGAAATGACGTTGGTCGTCATGATCTTCTTCAGGGGCGTGCTGGGCGGAACCATCAGTAACTGCCTGAGTGAAACCACCCCGACCAGGTGACGCCGGTCATCGACCACGTACAGATAGAAGACCATCTCCAGGTCTTCGGCTGTCTGAATGGCATGAATCGCCTCGCTGACCGAGAGTTCCTCCGAAAGGAAGAAGACGTTGGGGGTCATGATTCGGCCCGCTGTCTCGGGGGGGTACTGGAGCAGCCCCTGAACATCGGTCGACGCATCGACGCGCATTTGCTCCAGGACTTCCTGGGCGGTCTGATCAGGCAGGGCGGAGATGAAGACGGCCGCGTCATCCGTCTCCAGCTCCTGCAATACCTCCGAGATCTCGTTGCTCTTCAGGGGCGCCAGCAGTTCCAGACCGCGTTCCGGCCCCAAGTCGTTGAGAGTCTCAGCGGCAAGAGCCCGGTTTCGCTTCATCAGGATGGAGAACACCGAGACCCGCTCCGGTTCGGTCAGAGATGTGATTATTGTCGCGACGTCAGCCGAGCGGAATTTCGCCAGCAGGTTGGCAACATGACCGTGGGCGTTGCGGCGAAGGAGTTTTCGGACCGACCCCCCCGCCATCTGGACCTTTTGAGCCTGCATAGAGTTCAACCGGGCAGAAAACGGCCCTGAGGTAAATATTACAGGAAAAAAGAGATGATGGCGTGGGAGGCCGGGAACGCGGGGGGAAGTTGGTTACGCGAGCGGAGCGTGCCTTCGGAGTGCGCAAGCCATGCTTGCGCCTTCCTTTCAGGCGGCAAGATCGCGCCAGCGGCTGAAAAGAAGGCGCAAGCATGGCTTGCGCACTCCGAAAGCTCGCTTCGCTCGCGTGGCCCTTGTCACCGCCTGGCCGAAACCCGAGTCGGCTCGTGCCCTTTGCGCCTGATCAGCTGAGCGGCCTTAAGGACCAACCCGCTGGCCACATACACGCCGGCGATGGCCATCAGCACCTGTTCGGAGTAGAAGAAGACGCCGGCGACGACAAAGGCAATCGCCAGGATCGTCAAATGTGACTTCCCTCGGCCCAGGTTCAGCTGTTTCATAGCGGGATAGCGAATCGTGCTAACCATAAGCAGGGAAAGCAGATACGTAATCGCTACCAGGTAGTATGGAAACCATGACGCATCGACCGGGTCTCCGAAGATATGGACGGTTGCGGCCACGTACCCTGCCGCCGCCGGAATTGGAAGACCAGCGAAGGATTTCAGGTTTTTGTTCTGAATATTGAAGCGTGCGAGTCGCATCGCGCCGCAGATAAGAAAAACAAAAGCCGAGAGACGGGCGAAGTTTCCGAGTTCCGTGAATCCCCAGGCATAAATCAGCACCGCCGGAGCGATGCCGAAGCTGATCACATCCGCCAGAGAGTCGAGCTGCAGGCCGAAATCGCTGCAGGCGTTAGCCATTCGAGCCACTCGTCCGTCGAGTCCGTCCAGGACGACCGCGATCCCGATTGCGATGGCTGCGCTCTGATAGTGACCGTTCAGCGTTGCGACAAGCGCGAAGAAACCCGCGAACATATTCCCGACCGTGAACATCGACGGCAAGAGATAAATGCTGCGTCTGAGTTTTCGCGGCGGACAAAAAATATCGCCCGCTTCCTGTTCAACTGCGCTCTTTTGGTCCACGTTCGCTACTCCTCTTTCCACCGGCCAATGATACTCCTTCCGGCAAAGACCCGATCACCTTTCTTGGCAACGAGGTCACAGTCGGGCGGCAGAATCATATCGGCACGGCTGCCGAACCGAATCAGCGCTATTCTATCACCCTTGTTGACGTTATCGCCGAGCCTCTTCCAAGGAACGATCCGCCGGGCCACAATCCCGGCGATAAGGGCGAAGGAAAGCTCCCGCTGGCCCCGAATCGTGATCACCAGTTGTTCGTTCTGAACCGAGGCGCGGTCATCGGACGCAATCAGGAACTTCCCCGGCCGGTACTCCTGCCGGAGAATCGTGCCTTCGATAGGCGCCCGGTTCACGTGAACGTTGAAAACCGAGAGGAAGATGCTCAGACGCCTGCTTCCGTCCGGTTCGTCCTTGATTCTAATTACCTTTCCGTCAGCCGGACTGACGACGGCCAAAGGATCTGCCGCCACCAGCCTCTCCGGGTCGCGGAAGAAAAAAGCAACAAAGCCCGCCAGCAAGACCAGGATGACCGCGCCTACCATCGAGCCCAGGTACCAGGCCCCGGCGGCGGCGCAAAGCAGCGGAATCATGAAGTACCAGGCATCTCTCGCCATCGGCGTATATGTTAACCCATAAACAAAAAGCCCGCCTGTTAGTCCAGATTCGCTGGACGACAGGCGGGCGGGAAACTCGTTCTCAGGTTGGAGACGCGATCAGCGCGCGGTGTGCTGAGTTTGGTAGCGGGAAATGATCAACTGCATCTGGTCTTTTATTGCCAATTTCTTCTTTTTCAACCTGGTTTCTTCGAATTGATCGTTTTCGTTTCGGTGGGGCTTCTGGTGGAGCTCTTGGAGTCTGAGCTCGAAGTTCTTATGTTCTTCCGCCAGTTTGCGGAATTCCTGGTCGTGGCTGATCAGATACTCCTTGACCTGGGTTTCGTCCATCTCCAGCCTCCTTGTAGTGGATTGTACTTCCTACGCATTGACAGTTGACGTGCAAGCATTGATCAAGCTAACTCTAGCAAAACCGATTCGACCCCGCAAGGCATACTCCCCCTCAAAATCAGGGACAGGCAACTGCTAATTATAGAACCCACGAGTGGTTTTCCTTTTCCGTCTCCGGGCGGTTGCTCTACTATCTTCGAGATGACAGCGCACGAACCGGCCGGACAGGCAGGAGCGGTCATTTCCCCTCGAGAGCACCTCCTTGCGCTCGCCGTTTACCTGGTTCTGAGCCTGGTGACGACGTATCCCCTCGCCCGGCATCTGAACACGGCGCTGTTGGGTGATGGGGACGCCTGGTTGTTTGTCTGGAATTTCTGGTGGTGGCGTTTTGCACTGGCGAACGGAGTTCACCCTTTCTGTACAGATTTCATTCACTACCCCACCGGAATCTGCGCCTATCTCCATACCTGGAATTTTGCCAACACTTGGGCGACTCTGCCGTTACAGTCGGTATTGTCCGTCACCACTTTGTACAACCTCTGTTCCTTGGCCACGTTTGTCTTTGCCGGCTGGGGCATGTTTCGTCTCGCCGGGTTCCTGGGTGTTCCTCCCCTGGGTGCATTTCTTGCCGGCCTCGCCTATTCTTTCAACGCTTACCACTACGGGGAGGCCAACGGCCACCTGAATATCATGACCTACCAATGGATCCCGTTCTTCCTTCAGGCCATGATTCAGGGGCTGGAACGGTGGACCCGATCGCGCCTTGTGATTGCCGCCCTCTGGCTGACCCTCGTTGCCCTTTCCGATTGGTACTACCTGCTCTTCTGCGTGCTTGGTACGGGCATACTCGTGGGTTCCCGTCTGACGTTCGAGCGGAGGGGGGCGTGGACCATGCTCGGAGGAGCGGTCTTGGTTGGAGTGCTGACTTCCCTGCTCCTTTCCCCCCTGCTGATTGGGATGATTGGGGAGGCGGGATCGGTCCCGCAGGAACGAGTCGCGGCTGACTTCTCGCCCGACCTCCTGTCTTTCGTCTTGCCGGCACCGACGACGAGTTACACGAACTGGCTGGGCCCCCTTCATGATCCCTGGGCACGGCTCACCAGCGAGGCGTCTACACCGTGGACGGTACTCACCCTGATCCCGGTCGGAATTTTTGCTCTTCGAGGTTGGAATCGTCGCTGGGTTTCGATCTGGACCGCGCTGTTCTTCATACTCTCGCTCGGTCCCGTTCTCCACGTGGCGGGACATACCGTTGACCGGTTCCTGTTGCCCTACGGCTGGCTCGAGAAGTCGCCCGGCTTCTTCCTGGTCAGGACACCGATCCGCATGCACATCATGACCTGGGTAGGCCTCTCGCTGCTTTACGCCACCGGGGCCGTTTGGATTATGGGGCAACGCGGTCGAGTTTGGAAAGCGGGACTCCTGGCCGTTCTCTTCCTCCTCGAGACTCTCTCCGTGCCCTTTGGGCTCTCGCACCCGGATATCAGCCCGTTCTACCGGCAGTTACGATCCAGCCCCGGACAACTGGCCTTGATCGACCTCCACTACAACTCGAAGACTCTCTTCTATCAGACGGTGCACCAGCAGAAGGTCATGGGCTTGCCAAGCATTGTGAGTCGCCAGACCTTTCCGGCCCTGCACTACCTGCACGAAACGCACGGCATCCATCAACTGCTCGAGGAAAATCAGCTGATTTTCTTTGCCAATTCGACACCGTCAGGAGCCTTGCAGCAGGCGAGCTCGCTTCTGCCCGGTCGGTTCAGCCTGCTTCTCGCCGGCTACAGCGAGATCGATGGTGAGATCGAGGTCCGCAGTTCGGTCCCTCATCGCCTGCAGACTCAGGACCGGTTCTATGAGGGCCGTGAGAACAGGGTGTCGATCTCCAGAAACGATCTTTTTGTCGTGCGGTTGGAGATGAGGGCTGAAGATTTGCGACTTTCACAGCCTCCCGTCCGGCTCTGGATCGGAGGGAAGGAAATAGAAGACGGACCAGCCGCGATTGCCCGGCCCATCCTGCCCACCGTCCGCGTCCCGCTTCAGCCGACCGGTATTACCTGCATCTTTTATCCGAATACCGACTCGGATTCTCCAGACAGCAGCGCTTCCGAACGAATTAGGGCAGAAGGATTCGACTGGATCATTGTCCCGTTCTACGGAAACGATCACTACGTGCGGGTGGCGCTGGGACTGCGCCCAGTCTATCAAGACCGCTGGCTTTCGGCGTACAAGGTGGGGGAGTAAACAATAAAGGACCCGAAAGGACCTCAAAGACTTCAAGGACAACAAGGACAGCAAAGAGACTTTTCTGTCGTTGAGGTCCTTGGGGTCCTTGAGGTCTTCTTAGATCCCTACGGCTTCAGCACCTTCAGAAAATCCCAGAACCCTTTCTTTTCCTTACCCTGCTCGGCCTGGCCGTCCTCAACGGTCTCCTGCTCCATTTCCTCCTGAAACTCCTCATAGTGGTCCGCGTAGCAGCTTCTGGCAGGCTCAGTCCCGGCGATGAACTGTTCGGGCTGAGTGTTCGGGCAATTGAAGGTCGCGAGCAGACCGGTGCTGGTGTCGATGTAGCGGGTCACGATATTGCTGGGAACCGGGAACTTCGCGCCGGAAACCTTGCGCAGTTTTTCTGCCCGCTTCATGAAATCCACCCAGACGGGAAGCGCCGCGTCCGCCCCGATTAAACCGATATCCGAGAAGTCGTCGTAACCCACCCAGACGACACATAACAGATCAGGAGTGTAGCCGGCGAACCAACTGTCGTTGGACGACCCGGTCTTACCGGCAACCGGCAGGCGAAAGCCCTGGGCCCTAACCCCAGCGCCAGTCCCCCAGTTTACGGCGGACTCCAGAGTCGAAGTAATGAGATACGCAACCTCCGGGGTGATCGCCTGACGACTGACCACCGGAACGTCATGCTGCTCCCCGTTCTTCGTGTAGGCCGTCATTCCTCTCAGGCGCACGACTTGCCCCTGATTCGCGAAGGCGGTGTAAGCCTGGACCATGTCCAGCAGCGAAACCTCCCAGGTGCCGAGCGCCAGTGAGGGATAACCTTGCAGCTGCTCGCTGAAACCCAGCTTGTGGGAGAACTGGGCCACCGTCTGGTACCCGACATGTTCGGCGATCTTCACCGTCGGTACGTTCAACGAAAGGGCCAGTGCCCGTCTCAGCGTCACATTTCCCCGGTAACCGCCGCCGAAGTTCGTCGGCTCGTAGTGTTCGTCCCCGAAGTCGACCTCATAAGGAGCATCCAGGACGATGCTTCCCAGCGTGTATTGACCCGATTGCAGTGCGGTTGCGAAGACAAAAGGCTTGAACGAGGAACCCGGCTGCCGCAGGGCGTGCAGGGCCCGATTGAATTGTGTCTGCCCGTAGTTTCGGCCCCCGATCATGGCCAGCACGTCTCCGCTTCGCGGATCGACCGCCACCAGCGCCACTTCCGGTCGCACTTTGTCCTTACGCACGCGTAGCTGCCGGTCGATCTTGGGGGTTGTCGTCCTGACCGCTTCGAGGGCCGCCTGCTGAAGCTCCGGGTCGAGAGTGCTAAAGACTTCGAAATACTCGCTTTTGCGCCAGTCCGGAACCTCCCGACTGGCCGCCTCACCTAGATAATCAATGAAGTACGGCGCCTCCGTGTAGAGGTGCCGGGTGCTCGAAACCGTCTTGATCGGCTCCCGACTCGCAACTTCCGCCTCCTTGGGGGTAATCAGCTTCTCCGCGACCATCCGGCTAAGGACGAAGTTACGGCGGCGCATCGCCGCTTCTCGGTCTGCAAACGGAGAGTAGCGATTGGGCGCCTGAATCATTCCCGCCAGCAACGCGTTTTCGGCCAGGGTCAGGGCACGGAGGGGTTTTCCCAGATAGCCGTCAGCGGCCTGGCCGAGTCCGACCATTCCGAAAGAACCGGCTTGGCCCATGTAGACCTCGTTCGCGTAGAATTCGAAGATCTGCTGCTTGCTGAACCTCGATTCCACGAGCACCGCGAGGTAAGCCTCTTCTAGCTTTCGGCGCAGGCTCTTCTTGGGAGTCAAGAAGTAGTTCTTGATGAACTGCTGCGTGATCGTGCTGCCGCCTTGCCAGGCACTCCGCGGTTTCATCTGCTTGATATTGACGAAGGCCGCACGAGCCAGCGAAGGCAGGTCCAGACCGTGATGTTGAAAGAACTGCGCATCTTCGGCCGCAAGCACGGCCTTCATCAGCTGATCCGGAATGTCCGCGTACCGAACGTACTTCCGCTTCTCTCGCGAGTTGCCAAACAGGTTGGAAAGGAACCTGGGTTTGAGGGCGGCCTTTTGAACCATCAGGTTTCCGTTCTGAATGCCCCGGACAACCCCGTTGTCGAGTTTGATCGTCAGAACTTCCGGCTTTCCGTTTCGGCTGTGGTAAACGCGGACGCCATTCCGGCCCACTTCATACCACTGCGACCCGTCTCCTCGGGCCTTCTGTTCATAACCGCTTTCCGCGAGTTCTTGACGCAAGTCCTTCAGACTCAGGCGCTCTCCGACGGATAGCTCAAACGGCCGGCTGTAAACGGCGTTGGTGTGAGGCTGTTTCTGCAGCCGTGCATCGAGAATCGGCTTAAACCTAACATAACCAAAGACTAAGCTGATCACGACAACCGCAAGACAGGCGAGGGCTATTCCAGACAGAATAAGCCGCCAGCGGGACTTCAGGGGGATCATCCTTGTAGTATATCGCGTCGGGTCGCGGGTGGTGCACAAACGAGATAGCCGGAGGAAAGGCCCCCAAGGACCCCAAAGACCTCAAGGACAAAGGACGCGAACACGGTTCCTGTCCTTTGTCCTTGAGGTCCTTGAGGTCCTTGAGGTCTTTGAGGTCTTTGAGGTCTTTGAGGTCTTTGAGGTCCTTGGGGTCCTTTCCTCCGGCACTCAACCGCTGGTTCCTCCAGCGCGACTTTGTCGCTATAATACGGACTTTTGGCTTCTTTTATGAAAGTTCAATCGATACGGGGCACGCACGATATCCTCCCTGGTTCCGTTGAGCTCTGGCAGGAGATCGAGCGTACGGCCCGCGACCTCTTCGGTCTCTATGGCTACGCGGAGATTCGCACTCCCGTTCTGGAAGAGACCGAGCTTTTCGCCCGCAGTATCGGCATCGAGACCGACATCGTCCGCAAAGAGATGTACACGATCGAGGACAGCAAGGGTAAAAGCATCACGCTCCGCCCGGAAGGGACGGCCCCGGTTGTCCGGTCGTACATCGAAAATGGCGTCAGTAGTGAAGTTCCGGTCGCCAAACTCTATTACATCGGCCCGATGTTCAGACACGAGCGGCCCCAAAAGGGACGCTATCGCCAGTTCCACCAGATCGGGGCCGAAGTGCTGGGTTCCGATAACCCTGCCATCGAGGCGGAAGTCATCGAGATGCTTTTTCGATTGCTCCAGGCGCTCGGGCTTCAGGACTTCACGCTCCTCATCAATTCCGTCGGTTGTCCGGTTTGCCGCCCGGCCTACGTTGATCGGCTGCGCGAAGAACTCCGCACCCGAGCCGGAGAATTGTGCGAGGAGTGCAGGAGGAGAACGGAAACTAATCCTCTCCGGGTGCTCGACTGCAAGGTGCCCACCTGCCAGCCCGCTATCGATCAGCTGCCCGCCATTGCCGACTGGCTCTGCCCGGAATGCCGCGAGCACTTCTCCCTCTTTCAGAAGTACCTGAAAAGTCAGGAGATTCCGGCGACCACAGCGCCCCGACTGGTCCGCGGCCTCGATTATTACGTACGTACGACGTTCGAAATCGTGAGCGGGCGTCTTGGCCCGACTCAAAATGCTCTCGTCGGGGGCGGCCGTTATGACGGGCTGTCTGAGCTCATCGGGGGGCCGCCAGCCAAGGGTTTTGGCTTCGCGATGGGCATGGAGCGGCTGGTTCTGCTCCTCTCCGGTCGAGCCGACCTCGGCGCCCCGTACAAGCCTCCGGCCCCCGAGATCTTCCTGGTGCATCTCGATCAGCCCGCTTTTGAGCACAACCTTGGCCTGGCAAGCGAACTTCGAAAAGCGGGCATCTTCGCCTATGTCGATTTCGAGGGGAAAAGCATCAAAAGTCAGATGAGACAGGCGAATCGGCTGAACGCCCGGTTTACGTGCGTGGTGGGGGAATCCGAATTGCAGACCGGTCAGATGACCTTGAAACGGATGGCGGACGGGTCACAGACCACGCTTAAGCGGATTGAAATCGCGGAATATCTCCGGAAAGAAAAGTGAGGATATGGATTCACTCGGCAATCTAACACGGACAGCCTACTGCGGATGCGTCGATGAACTGATGGTCGGCCAGAAGATTACGGTCATGGGATGGGCCGATCGGGTCCGGGACCTCGGGAACCTGATCTTCATCGACCTGCGCGATCGCGAGGGAATCGTTCAGATTGTTGCTCACCCCGAGCAGGCAGCCGCTTTGAAGAAGGCCTCTCAAGTCCGCCCGGAGTACGTCCTGGCGGTCACCGGCGAGGTCAAGCGGCGCACCCAGGAGACGGTCAATGCCGCCATCACCACCGGTACGATAGAAGTAGAGGCCGAGGAGATCAAAATTCTCAATGTCTCCCACACTCCTCCCTTCCCGATCGGGGACGCCGGCACGACCTCCGAGGAAACCCGGCTGAAATACCGATATCTCGACCTCAGAAGGCCCAGATTTCAACGCAACTTTCGGCTTCGGCACCAGGTCTGCCTTGAAACGCGCAAGTTTCTTGACTCCCGCGGGTTCCTGGAAATCGAAACTCCCTTCCTCACCAAGTCAACACCCGAGGGCGCACGCGACTACCTGGTTCCGAGCCGGATATACCCGGGCCAGTTCTACGCGCTGCCTCAGTCGCCGCAGCTCTTCAAACAACTCTTGATGGTCTCCGGTTTCGACAAGTACTTTCAGATCGTCCGTTGCTTCCGGGACGAAGACCTCCGCGCCGACCGGCAACCCGAGTTCACTCAGATTGATATCGAGATGTCCTATCCCCAGCCGGAGACCGTTTTCGAGTTAATCGAATCGCTTCTGACGGTCGTTTTTAACCTCATCGGTGTCTCCGTGCCCAGACCGATTCCCCGCCTCAGCTACCAGGAAGCCATGGCTCGGTTCGGGACTGACCGGCCGGACATGCGTTTTGGCCTGGAGTTCATTGATTTCACGGAAATATTCAAGTCGAGCGGCTTCGACGTGTTTCGAGAGATCGCCTCGGGACCCGGCCTGATCAAAGGGATTCGTGTGCCGGGCCGCGCCGACTACTCGCGCAAAGAGGTGGACACTCTGGGTGAATTGGTCAAGAACTCAGGGGCCCAGGCCCTGAGTTGGGTCAGATTAACCCCCGAGGGGCTGAAAAGCTCACTGGGTAAGGTAATCAGTCCCGAAGAGCTCCAGGCAACCGCCGATAAAGCTGGAATGCTGACTGGCGATGTTCTGCTCCTCGTCGCCGGCACTTCTAAAGTCGTCCACGAATCCCTGTCCGCTTTGCGCTTTCACCTCGCTCAAAAAGAGAACCTGATTCCTGCCAATGAATTCAAGTTCCTCTGGGTGTACGACTTCCCGTTGCTCCAGTGGGATGATCAGGAAAAGCGGTATTTCGCGTGTCATCACCCGTTTACTTCTCCCAAAGAGGAAGACATTCATCTGCTCGACTCCGACCCCGGTCGCGTGCGGGCCAAGGCCTATGACATCGTGCTGAACGGTACGGAAATCGGCGGAGGGTCGGTTCGTATCCATCAGCAAAAGATGCAGAAACGGGTCTTCGAAGCCCTGGGCATTACCCCGGAAGAAGCAGAGATGAAGTTCGCCTTCTTTCTCGAGGCGCTCCGCTACGGCGCACCGCCGCACGGCGGGATCGCCCTGGGTGTCGACCGCCTGGTCATGATCCTGGCCGGTGAACGCTCCCTGCGCGACGTCATCGCTTTCCCCAAAACTGCCCGCGCGGTCGATATGATGAGCGGCTCGCCCTCACCGGTAAGCCCCGATCAACTACGTGAGCTGCACTTGAGAATCAAGGAGGACTGA
>RPQK01000126.1 GCA_003819755.1 Acidobacteriota bacterium
CTCCGGCAGGAGTGGGAGGAGGGACTCCTCGCACCCCTGCCGGGGTGCGTTCTTGCTTCTGCGTCGTTTTTCCGGGGGTGTCGCCTGAAAAACGGCTCCACTCCCGGCTACTCTCCTCTCACGCCTCCGGCGTGAAGAAGTAGCCGGGCCCTAAAATGGCGGCAGGGCCGCCTGGGGCAAGATACGTATCAAGATACGTTGCCGGTTAGGCCGCCGGCATTTTATTTTCCTATCCAGCCCCGTCACGGCTGGTCCCGGAAGATCTTCCGGGGATACACCGCCAGAACAAACCCCTTAAAGACGCGAGCAAATCGAAGTTGCCGGCAACCAGGTTCGTCCTACTCAACCCGTCGCACTTCGAGCGTCCGGCCTGCCTGAGAATGCACGGCCTTGGTCACCTTTCCGTTGACGTCTTTGACAAACCGGATTTGGGCGTTGACGACCTTCAAGAAGAATTCGGTTTCCGACTTGGGGAATATTTCGAATTTGGGCTGGCCGGTCAGCTGGGCGAACAACCGGTCAGCCTCCCTGGTGACAGACATAATGCCGATTCCCTGGCCGAAGTCGTACTTCCCCACGTAAGCGTCATACATTGCGGGATCAATCATCGCCACCGCCGGCTCCACGTATCGAGGCGCGTTAATAGTCTGTCCACCCTGACGATGGACAGCCTTGGTGACCTGGCCCTTGTCATCGCGAACGAAGGTAACTTCCGCCTCGACCACTTTCCAAAAGAAAACGTCTTTGGCTTTCGGGTAAATTTCGAATGCGGGCTGGCCGCTTAACTGGGCGAACAACTGCTTCCCCCGCAGTGTAACCGTCATGATTGCCGCTCCGTAGTCATACTGCCCGACGTAATCCGAATAGGTGGAGGACGAAACCGACGGGTCTGCGGTGGGAACGACGACCGCCTGCATCTTGTCACTGAGGTACAGCTGCGCGATCTCATTCGAGAGTCCTTCAACCGACATTTCCGGTATCGGCGGGGCGGAGTTCGTAAGGACGATAAAGGTGAATCGCTCTTCTGGCACGGCCAGCAGGTTGCATCTGAACCCGTGCAAACCCCCGCCATGGGACACGACACGAAGGCCGCGAAGCTTGGATATCATCTGCCCGTAACCGTAACCCTCCTCTTTGACTTTCTGGGTGTCATCGGCCGTGACTACGGGAGTGGTGGCAGCCTTCAAACTGGACGCCGCCAGTACCCGGCCCCCGAAAAGCGCTTCATTCCAGAGAAAGAGGTCGTCGACTGTGGAATAGAGGGCGCCGGCTGCGCCCGCCCGCGACATATCCCAGTTGAGGGCCTTCGTCACCCGGCCGCTATCCCAGCTGTATCCGTAAGCCTCGTGCTCGATGATGTCGCGTGAGTTGTGTGCGCCGGTATCTTTCATTCCGAGCGGCTCGAAAAACGTCTTGCGCAGGTGGTCCGCGTAGGAATCCCCCGTGATCTTGTCGATGATGTAGCCGAGAAGAAAATAGCCGGAATTGTTGTAGAGCCACCGCCGGCCCGGGTCGAAATCGTACGGATCATTCTTGAACGATCTGATCAATTCCTCGGGTTCACATGGAACGGTTACGTTGCTGAGAAAATCGGGCTTGTTGGTGTAACTGTGAATGCCGGAAGTGTGGGTCAGGAGATGGTGGATAGTCACCTGCTCTCCTCGCGGAAAATCGGGGATGAATTTGGACAGTTTATCGTCCAGGCTGATCTTCCCCTGCTCATTCAGCTTCAGAATGGCGGCAGCCGTGAACTGCTTCGTGACCGATCCGATCCGAAAGCGAGTTTGGGGTGTCGCCGGAATACGGTTTTCCACGCTCGCCAGACCGAATGCTTTGCGGTAGATGACCTTTCCGTCCTTAGCGGCCAGGACCGCGGCCCCGGGATAGTTGTCCTTGACGATTCGTGCGAATACCCTGTCGACGACCTCTTCGACCGGCAGCATCTCAAGAGAGGAATCGGCGCCGCTGGCGAGGAGGAACTCGACCACGTCTTTGCGGCCATGCACCCGGGCGGATTGCAGGGCGGTGAGACCAGTGGCGGAGGCCCTGGCGTTGACATTCACCCCGCCCTTCAGGAGTTTCTTGACCTGATCAAGCCCGTCGCGCCCCGCCGCATTGACGAACTGGTTGTCAAGAGCGGCGCCGTCAAGCGGGCGGCAGGTGAATCCCCACGCTCCGTCGTCGTTCTGGACTTTGAGCAGGAGACGATTAGCGCCTTTGTTAAGGCTGACCGCAACGAGATCCTGGTCCTTTTCGACCCCGCGCGACACCCAGTTTTCGTGAACCAGTTGCCCGTTGACCCAGAGCTTGACACCGTCATCGCTGCCTATGCCGAGAATCAGCTTGCTGGCCTCCGGCACTTCCACCTCGGCCCAGGCGTAGGCAATCGAATGCGCGGGCGCACTCGATTCGGGAGCGAAACTGACAACATCGGAGTCGGATCGCAGGAGTCGCCATTCGTAGTCTTTCCCGGCAATCGTTACCTTTTGTCCGGATACCGGGCTGACTCCCGCTTCACCTCCCTGTGCCGTCAGGTAGTCCCGGGCGAAGGCTTCTTTCCGCGCGGTGTCGTCCGGTGTCCCATCGGCTTGCGGCCGCACCGGGATGGGGGTCAGAACCAACCAGGCTGTCATAAATTGGTTGGCCCTGAGGTTCGAATACCTGGCCGTCTGACTATTGCCGTCGACTGCGTTAAAGGTCAGCAGCAGACCGAGGACAAGAACCAGAAGCACAGAAATGAAGAGAACACGGCTCGCTCGCAGCTTCATAACCCGACCTCAGCAGGATTTGCACCGCCGCGCTGCTCGGGGCGCCAGCGTCCAGCGCCGGAGCGTGGCTGAAACGGGATGATAGCAGAACAGCGAAGGAACAGATGAGACAAACCAGGTGAGGCGTCCGAGGCTACTGTTTTCGGGCGAGCAGGAACCGGGCCCCATGGCCTGAAAAGAGTGGAACGTGTTCTTCCGGGACGCCTACCTCGCGTGCGAAAGGTTCGAGATCGCGCCGCACAGCCCGAACTTCGTGAAAGCCCGCCTTTCGACCCAATTCCTCGAGCTCGCGGTCAAGGTAGAAGTGCAGCCTGGAAGCCATGGGTTCGGGGGCTCCGGGGGTCCCCTTCAGTTCCGGGTCGCTTCCCGCAACAACGAAACGGCCGCCTTGACGGAGAGCTCGCCGGATCTCGGCGAAGGCGGCGACCGGATCGGGCAGGAAGCCCAGCACGCCGGTCATGGCGGCGCAGGTAAAAGTTGCGTCGGGAAAAGGCAAGTGTTCGGCCGTCGCTTCCAGTACCTCGAGACGCCCTTCTTCGACTGCCTGGCAGTTGGTCTCCCGGGCAAGGCGCACCATGTCAGGACTATGGTCCACGGCTGCCGCCCGGCATCCGCTCCGCAACGCGTCTTTCAAGAACGCTCCTCCGCCGCAGGCCACCTCGAGCAGGTAATCATCCGGTTTGAGTGCAAGTTCAGCGAGAATCACACGAAAGTTCGGATAGTGATAGAGAGGGTCGCGATAGACCGCCCGCGCCTGTGCGCCGTAAGGACGGCGAGCGCCTCGATCGGTGAGCCAATCGCCGAACGCTGCGGGCGAAGTCACTCGGAGAAACGGAGCAGTAACCTGGCCGGCGAACCAGCCCGCAAGCTCCGCCGGCCCGCCGACCAATTGCCCCCATCCCCGGTGTTCGAGGACGACAATTGTTCGGCCGTTCGATACTTGAAAGCTCAACTCGACCTCTGTCGTATAGGCCGAATCCCAGTCGGCCGGGTGCCATTGGAGCAACACCTTCTCCCCGGGGTTCCAGGAAACAACGCGGCCGACTTCGATGCCTTTTTGGACAATCCGCCCGTCGGCGCCTGGGATGAAGCGCATCCCGACTCGCTCGAAGGCCGACTTCAGCTCATCAACGAGGGTGTCGAACGCTGCCGATGGCCCAAGCTCGAGATCGATACTGATACGAACGGTGCTCCTGTTTTCTGTCAAGCTGGTAACTCCAGGGGGGTTAAGTTGACCTTCGCAGATTTGCGAGAATTGTTCAAGGCGGGTTGCCCGAGGGTATGATCCAACGGCACAATATGAGTTCAGCAATGCGCATCCGCTACCCTACACGCTTCGTTCTGATGCTCGTGGCTCTGTCGGCTTTAATGGGCGCGGAGGACCGGCAACTGCGCCACAAGCGTCGGGTTCGGGCTCCGAGCGGTCCTGTTGTAGCGCTCGTCAACGGAACACTTATCGACGGAACGGGTGCCGATCCGGTTGCTGACGCTGTCGTTCTGATTCAGTCGGGGAGGATCGCGGCGGTCGGACCATCTGCTGCAGTTGCGCTTCCCCCGAATGCCGACCGCATAGACCTCGGCGGCGGTTTTATCCTGCCAGGTTTCATCAACGCCCACGTCCACAACGCCTTGCGTAAAGACCACTTGCAGACCTGGGCTTCGGAGGGCGTCACAACTGTGCGTGATGTCGGAGCGGCGGAACCGTACGTCACTGTCTTCCGACTGCGTGATACCTATCAATCAGATCCGCTATGCGCACGGCTGGTCGCCGCCGGTCCGCTTGTCACTGTTCCGGGCGGCTATCCACTTATCCCTAATCAATTCCCGGCCATGTCAGTCCTTTCCGCTGAGGACGCCCGGGCGAAGATCAGCCAGCTTCTGGACGCCGGCGCCGATTTCATCAAGATTACCTTGGAACCCGGTGCCGACTGGCCGGTCCTGACACTGGAGCAGGCGGAGGCTATCGTGGAGACGGCCCACGTCCGTCCCGTTCCGGTTACGGTCCACGCCACGCAGACGGCGATGTACCGCCGGGCTTTGGACGCCGGAGTTGACGATATTTGCCATTCCGCCAGCAACAGGCTCTCTGACGATATGATCGCCGAAATGGTGCAAGCGGGGGTTTGCATGGTTCCCACGCTTACGGCTCAGAAGAAAGCCGGCGAAACCGTGTCAAATCTCCGACGTTTCGTGGCGGCGGGTGGCAAGGTGGCGCTGGGGAATGACGGCGGATACCTGGCAGGACTGGAGATCGGTATGCCGATTACGGAACTGGAAGCCATGAGAGAGGCTGGTATGAGCCCGATGCAGGTCATTTTGGCGGCCACTAAGACGGCAGCCGAAATCTGTCGCTTGGACCGGGACCTGGGAACCCTCCAGCCGGGGAAACGGGCCGATATCCTGGTGGTTGATCAGAACCCCTTGGAGAATCTCCGGGCCTTGCTCAATGTCACCCTCGTGATGCACTCCGGCGTTGTGATCTTCTTGCGATAATCGGCACCGTTGCCGGCGGGGCGCCAGAGACTAGGAAATCCCGCCGGTTCACTTGGCGCATGATTCCTAAAACGGTTTCCCCGTCGCACGGTTCAAATCTACTGAACTGTTCCGCCGGTTGCCGCATCTTTTGCGTACACTGCTGGGAAAGGAGCGAGTTGTTTCAATGAAGCCCGACTATGTGCACGGCTATTCCGCCCGAGAACAGGAGCGACTGGCCGATCAGGCAGCGACGCTGACATCGTTGCTGCATTGCGATACCCGGTATTCCCCGGGTGCAATCGTCCTGGAGGCCGGTTGCGGTATCGGCGCGCAAACCGTCATCCTCGCTGGCAACAGTCCCGAAGCGTCGTTCGTCTCCGTCGATATTTCGGACGAAGCCTTGGCTGTCGCCGAACGTCGAGTGCAGGATGCCGGACTGCGTAACGTGACATTCCGGCGAGAAGACGTCTTCGACCTTTCGTTTCCCGCCGAGAGTTTCGACCATGTTTTTGTTTGCTTCGTGTTGGAACACCTGGTCGGTCCTGAAAGAGCACTCGCAGAGCTTGGGCGCGTTCTGAAGACTGGAGGATCACTTACCGCTATCGAGGGAGATCACGGCTCTGCTTTTTTCCACCCGGAAAGCGATGCTGCCCGAACCGCGATTCAGTGCCTCGTCGACCTCCAACGTCAGGCGGGGGGAGATCCAAACATCGGACGCAGACTGTTTCCGCTGATGACGCAGAACGGTTTCCGAGACGTTATTGTGTCTCCTCGTATGGTCTACGCGGATGCCTCGCGGCCCCAGATGGTCGACGGTTTCACCAGGAAGACTTTTACGGCCATGGTGGAAGGCGTGGGCAAGCAAGCGATCGAGCGTCAAAAGATCGATCCTTTGGCCTGGGCCAAGGGGATTCAGGATTTGTACCGGACGGCCGAAAGCGAAGGGACCTTCTGTTACACCTTCTTTAAGGCAATCGGCCGGAAGTGAACCGGGGCTTCATCGCACGGGGATTCTGAGTATAATCGGCGCGGCAATCCGATGGAGGTCAAACAGTACAGCCTTCCGAAAGCGGCTTTCATGGGGCTACTTCTGCTTTATGGGATCAGCGGCGGACTCGACCCTCAGAGATTCTGGCTGTTGAACGGCGTAGACCTCGCCTTCCATGAGTTCGGGCACCTGGCTTTCGGCTTCCTCGGAGAATTCATTCAGTTCGCGGGCGGCACCCTGATGCAGCTTCTTATCCCCATCGGGATTGCCGTCCATTTCTACCGTCGCGACGAACGCTACAGTGCTGCGGCGACCTTGTTCTGGATCGGGCAGAATCTCTTCAACATCGCGGTTTATGTCGGCGACGCTCGGGCGCAAGTCCTGCCCCTGGTCGGCGGCGGCATCCACGATTGGGCTTATATGCTCGGCAGGCTGAACCTGCTCCAGCTTGACACCACCCTTGCCAACCTGCTCAGCTTCCTGGGCTGGGTGCTCATGCTCGCCTCGGTTGGCTTCGGCCTGAAGTTCGCGCGTCACAACGAAGAAGAGTTTCTGGAGTTGTGATTCCGCTAAGTGTGCGAAAACTCGGAGGTGGGAATGCGCCTCGCCCGCCGCCTGTTTCTGACAGCAGCCTGTTTCACGGCGCTTGTTCCTGCTCATGTTTTCTGGAATTTGGACTACAAGAGAGGTCTTGAGGAAGCACGGAAGACTAACAGACCCGTTCTCGTCGTTTTCTGGGCGGCCTGGTGCGGCCCTTGCTGGTCCATGGACCGGGATGTCTGGGACGATCCTGGCGTCCTCCCCCTTCTCCATAAGTTCGTCTGCTTGAAGATCAACATAGACAAGGATCACCGCTCAGCCTCGCGTTACCATGTCGAGGCGGTCCCGCGGATTCTAATCCTCGACCCGTCGGCCAATGTATTGTCCGACCGAACGGGTTTTCAAAACCGTTTCGATGTCATACGGCTTCTCTCCGCTATTCCCTCAGACTTCACGCCAATAGCCAAGTTGAACGCCCAGCTACAAGAGAATTCCGACAATTTTCCAGCTTGCCTGAGCATTGCTGAGTTCTATGGTCAACTGGGCGTCCTGGATCTCTCCTCGAAGTATTTAAAAGCCTCTCTTAAGACAACCCAGGGAAAAAGCCACAGCCCGTGCCGAGAGCAGGTGTTGGTTATGCTCGGCGCGAACAGCATGAAGCTGAATAACGCCGAGCAGGCGCGTAAGCTGTTCGAGCAAAGCCTGAGCGAATTCAAGAGCGATGGAACCCGGTGTCATCTGGCCATGCTCGGACTCGTCACTACTCTCGCGGGTCAGGGGAAGCTCAACGATGCTGAGGCCGTGCTGACCCAGCTTCAAGCGCAGTTCCCCGGGTCTGAGGCAGCCGAGCAGGCGGCCAGGAACATAGAAGACATCCGCGCCCGGCGGTAAGCCATGAGGAGGGCGCTGCCAACCTGCCTGCACTTTATACGAACTTTCGCCGTTCCACCCCGACCCCTTGGGGGTGGAACGGCGAAAGTTCGTGTAAAGAGCAGGCCAACCTGCGACCGAGATGCCACTTTCTTAGCTGCCCTGCATCTTTTTCCTCCGACATTCCTTGCACCGAGCTCAGTTTGAACTCCCTGCCGGGTAATCAGTAAGATAGCGGGAAAGTATGGGAATTGCTGAGGCCCTGTGCCTTAACTCGGGCCCTTTCCACTCCGTGAGAGAAAGTCCGGGAGAGGCGTGCGTAGTTACTGATCAGCTGGGGACCGTGGTGAGCCTGAACCTTGCCGCGGAGGAGCTCTTCAACTGCGTGGCGGCCGAAGCCGCCGGTCAGTCGCTATCCGCTTTCCTCTGTCCCGCTGATGGATCTGCGTTTGACTCCTGGTTAAGGGAAACAGCATCCGGCCGGCCGATACAGGTGAAAACGACGACCAGGAAGGGGCCTTCCAGGAAAATTATCCTCTCCCTTACGCCCGTCCGAGGTGGAAATGGCCGGGTCAGCACGGTTATCGTTGCGCGGTTGCTCGAACGCGGCCAGCCGGCGATTCACGCCGATCTTTTCGCAAGTTATACGCTGGCCAAGGACCGAACCGAGTTTCTCGAGAACACCCTGAAGCTGCTTCAGCAGGTGACCGGTTGTCGTTGTATCGGCCTCCGGGTCACGACGGCGGATGGGGATATTCCATACGAGTGTTATACGGGTTTTAGTGAACAATTCTGGAAGAAGGAAAGCTGCCTTAACGTGGACCGCGACCATTGCGTCTGCACTCGCGTGGTCAGCGGGGAGACGCTCGAATCGGACAGGGAGGCGACAACACCCGCAGGATCGTTTTATTGCCATGATTCAGCGTCCTTTATTGCCGGCATCCCGGCTGAGGGACTGACTCAGTATCGCGGAGCGTGCGTACAAAACGGGTTTCGTTCGATCGCGGCTATCCCTCTTCGCCACCAAGGGGAAACTCTCGGAGTTATCCACCTCGCTGACGAACGACCGGCGGTTCTGTCCGTCGAACAGCTTCAAACGACGGAATTCCTGGCGGAAAACGTCGCGGAACTGCTGAGCCGGTTCAACGGGTATCAGGAGCTGAGAACGAATTGTCGAAGACTAGAGCGCCGAATCTCCGAGCTCACGCAGACGGGGTTCGCGTTCAGCCAGGACTTCCAAAAAGAACGCGCGCGTGTCGCCCAGCGGCTGAACGAGCACGTTCAGCAACTGATGGTGTGCGCCTTGTTCGCCATCGAGTCGGCCGCCCAGCGGCAGGCTGGTGGGAAAAGACCGAGTCTGCTCGGGGAAGCGGATCGACTGCTCCGAGAGGCCCTGGACGAATCGCGGGTCCTCGCTTCTGAGCTATGCCCTCCCGTTCTCTCGGAGTTGGGGTTGGGGGAAGGGGTGCAATGGCTGGGTGGGCAAATATCCGAGCAACAAGGTGTACCGGTCGAGGTAACGGCGGAGGGGAAAGCCGAGCCCGAAGGGATGTATCTACGCCTTTTGTTGTTTGATGTTGTTCGGCAGCTGCTCGAATCCGTCGTGGGAGGAGGCGCCAAACGGGTCAAGGTGAGACTCGAGCCGGTTCCCGCTGAACGGATCAGGATCCGGGTTGCTGCAGACGGTTGTTCGGTTGGGACGGACCCCGCGAGCACCTTCGAGGCCGGAAGACGTCAGAACATCGAAGCCGGCCTGGCACTGATAGGTGCGACGATGAAGGTGACCCGCCGAAAGAACCAGTTGGTAAGCGTCATTCTGGCACCGCAGCGGGTCAAGTAGCATCAAGCGTCCGTCCGCACCCGTGTCTGTCCGTGATCGTCGGTGTCGTCCCTGTTCCTCGGCTACTCCAGTTTTTCAAAATCACTCGCATTCACCCAGTTCGCCCGGATGTCCTCGCCTTTCGTGTACCGTTCGTAGAAATTCCGGTTCTTTTCGTCGGCGTACGGGTAGCGGTCAAAAACGTGGCCGTTGCCCAGGATGCGCGGGTCGTTCTGCTCGCGTAGCCGGGTGAAGAGTTCCTTCTGGAGCCGAGCCTTCAGCTCTCGTGACTGGGGCCTGTCCGCGAGGTTCTGGAGGCAGTCCGGATCCCGAGCCGGACAGTAAAGCTCCTCCGCTGGGCGTTTACCGAAAGACAGTTCCCAATACCGGCGGGTCTCGGGGCGGTGGCGCGCTTTCAGGCACTCGGTCTTGGTCGGGCTTCCGTCACAGTTCAGGTAGCCGGTTTCCGGATTGCCGGCCGGCCATCGATCGATTTCAAAATTGCGGAGATACAGGTATCCGTCCTTGAAGATCCCGCGAATCGGATATCCGGCGTCGTGCGGCCGGCCTACGTCATGGCGTTCCTTGCCGACGAGGACCGAGTCCCTCTTCCGACTGACGATTCCAGCCGTGGTTGAATTGAAGATATCGGTCAGGGCGCCTCCGGTGAGCGCCTGCATTCCGGCGCTGTTCGGATCAACCTTAGCGATCTCCAGGAAGGTGGGAGCGAAGTCGATGAAGCTTACGTAATCGTCGATGCGCCGCCCCGGGCGCTGAATTCCGGCCTTCCACATGACAGCGAGGGGCATGTGATTTGAGTACTCGTAAGCCTGGCCTTTGGCCCGGGGAAAAGGCATTCCGTTGTCGGCAGTCACAACCACAAGCGTATTCTCGAGATATCCCTTCCTGTCCAGCAAAGCGAGCATTTGCTGCAGGTGGCGGTCGAAATACTCGATCTCAAACGCGTAGTCCAGAAGGTCGGTACGAACGGTTTCGTTATCGGGCCAGAAACCGGGCACGTTCGGGATATCGGACAGTTTCTTCCCGCCCTTTTCGATCCCGCCTCGGAATTGGATCGCGCGGTGCGGCTCGATTGAGCCGTACCAGAAGAAGAACGGAGCGTCATCGAGCCTGGAATTGAGAAAGTCCTCAAAGTTCGCGGCGTAATCGCAATCGGATATGTGCTCAACCGGAGGAACCGTTTTCCGCTTGTTAAAGGCTTTTCCCGTCAGGCTTCTCGGCTGGTTGTCTGGACCCGTCGCGACTCCCGGGCCCCAGCCTTTCAGCGTGTGTCCGACGTGGTATCCGTTCTTGGCCAGTGCCTCGCAGAAGGTCTTGAATCGAGCGGGGAAGTAGCACCAGTGATTGGCTGCCTCCTCGAGCTGCCAGGAGTTGCGTCCGGTCAGGATGCAGGCGCGTGACGGCGCGCACTTGGCATTCGGAGTGTAGGCTCGGTTGAAGAGCAAACCTTCCCGGGCGACCCGATCAAAGCCCGGTGTTTTGATCCAGCGGCACCCGTAAGCTCCCATGTGCGGGTAAGAAACGTCATCCGCCAGGCAGAACAGGATGTTCGGGCGGGAGGAGCCAGGCACGGCAGACCGGTTTGCGGTCAGCGCCGCCATTCCCGCCAGTCCGAGGAAATCGCGTCGTTTCATGTGCAGATGGTAAAGCAAGAGCGCCGTATCTGCGACAGGAAAGAGGAAGGAACCAGCTGACCCACTGACCGGCTGACAAAGAAGCGTTGAGGTTCCAGCGCGGATAGTCCTTGGCGGACAGGACCGGATCTGGTACTTCTTAAGGGCATGAATAACCGAAGGGCATTTCTAACGCAGATCGCCGCAGTTACGGCACTCTCCCCTGTGCTTGCCGCTCAGACGGCCGCCGTTCCCTCGAAGAGTCCACGTTTTAAGCTTCGTTTTGCCACTGCCTCCGATGGGCACTTCGGTCAGCCGGAGACAGATTTCGAGCTCTTTTACCGCGAAATGATCGGTTGGCTTAACGAGGAATCAAGGGCCAGGGGTTTGGATTTCGTCGTCTTCAACGGCGATATGTTCCATGAGGACCCGAGCCTGCTGCCCAAGTTGAAAGAGCGACTCGATAAGCTCGAAGTACCCTACTTCGTGAACCGCGGGAACCACGACAAGGCGTCGCCCGAAGTGTGGAAGCAAACGTGGGGGTATTTGGAAAACCACGATTTCGAGCAGGGCGACTACGCTGTCCTGTTAGCTTCAACCTCGAACCAAAAAGGCGAGTACCTTCCGGCTGACGTGAAGTGGCTGCGCGATCGCCTCGAGTTTTACAAAGGAAAAAAGGCCATCTTTCCGTTCCTGCACATCGCCCAGGTCAAGGTCACTCAGCATTCGATCTCGCGGCCCGAGGTCACAGACGTGCTGGAACAGGCCGCGAACGTCGTCGCCGTATTTCACGGCCATGACCACGACATCGACAACGTGATCCACTGGAAGAACCGGCGCTACTTTTTCGATGGACACATGGGAGGCAACTGGGGGGCCAACTACCGGGGGTACCGGATCGTGGAAGTGCCCGAAGAGGGCCGGATCCGGACCTACCAGTGCAACCCGCAGGCGTTTCGTGTGAACGGCGCGACACTATAGTTTGACAGGAGGATTTACAGGATTAGAGCAATGGGGCAACAATCCTGTAAATCCTGTTAGTCCTGTCAAACCGGGTACAGGCAATCAACTAGAACCTGAAGGCCAGGCCTGCGTAGACGCTTCGTGGAACGGCCGTCGGGAGCTCCCAGAATATCGTCCCAAACTCCGCGTGCTGCCCCTGCCCAAGATTCTGACCGGTGACACTCAGTTCGACATGTTCGGTGGGGGCCCAGGACAACCGGCAATCGACCCTGGCGTAGCTGTCGAGTTTATAGATCGGCAGTTCGTCGACGTAATACAAGCTCGAATCGAACCGGAATGCTCGGGGAAGATCGAACGCCGCACGTGCGCCGAATTGGTGATCCGGCTGGCGGTTCGATTCCATGTCAATCCCGGTCGTGGAGGCGTTGACACTCAGGTACGAGTACGTGAGTGTGAGCCTCGCGCGAGGAGAGGGATCTGCATGGGCGGCGATCTCAATCCCATAGGTCTCGCCGTTCAGGTCGTTCTCCAACAGGACCGGTGCTCTGAGGTGAGGAAACGGTGTAAAAGCCATGTAAGGCTGCCCGGGAACGACCGAGCGCAGGTCTCGATATCGATTCGCCATGCCCGCGATGTCGAACGAGACGTAGCGATTGGGACGGACGCGGTAGCCGGCCTCGAATGCCAGGAGTGCTTCCGCCGACAGGTTCCCGTTACCCGCTGCCCCTACAAAGACAGGCGGCATCATGGGTTGTGTCGGGTCGACCAGGACCTGCTGGCCTATGAACAGGTTCGGATCGTTTTCCGCCATGCTGGGAGGATGAACCGCACGGGAAACGGCTGCCCAAACGGTATTTCGATCGTCGGGAGTCCACGCCAGCCTGATTCCGGGCTGAATCTCGGCGCCGGTGTACTCATTGTGCTCGAATTTC
>RPQK01000127.1 GCA_003819755.1 Acidobacteriota bacterium
CCCGCCATCCTATCAAAGCCGCCGGGCAGAAACGAAGGGAGAAAGCTGACAAGGTGACAAGGTGAGAAGGTGAGAAGTGTTTCATCCACGAACCAACACGAACGAACACGAACCAAAGACGCTTTGGTTCGTGTTCGTTCGTGTTGGTTCGTGGATGAAACACTTCTCACCTTCTCACCTTGTCACCTTGTCAGCTTTCTCCCTTCGTTTCTGCCCGGCGGCTTTGATAGGATGGCGGGTCATGAAGAAGTTGGTAGTACTCGTCGTGCTTATTGTCGGGCTGGTTGGATATCTCGTCTGGACCTGGGACGGGACGACTCCGGCCGTAACCTGGAATGTCCCCGGCCAGATAGGGAAGAAAGGCCGGATCGAGGCGGTCGTGCAGGACCCGGGGCGGGGGTTACGATCCGTGCAGGTCTCAATCAAGCAAGGATCCGTCGAGAAAGTGATTTTCGAAAAGCAATATGCCGAGATCCGATGGCCATGGCAGAAGGGTCAGGCACGAGAACGGCTCGCATTTGCAATGGAAGAGCTGTTGAAGAAGCCCGGGCTGAAACAAGGGCCGGTGCAGTTCCAGATCACTGCGGTAGACCAACCGAATTTGTTCTTTTTTGACCGGAAGACGGTGTCGACGAATACGCTGCAGTTCGATAGCCGTCCTCCGCAGTTGGCCGTTCTTTCCCAGCAGCATTACATTCGGCAAGGCGGTTCGGAAGGAATTCTGTACCGGGTATCTGCCGACGCCAAGCAGTCGGGAGTCCGGGTTGGAGACAATGTTTTTGTCGGCTATCCGGTGCCTGGAGCGGCCCCGGACACGCGTATCTGCATATTTGCCCTCTCCTATGACCAGCCGGAAGACACACCCATGTTCCTCTTTGCAGAAGACCAGGCTGGCAACCGGGCACAGACGAATTTCTGGAAGAAAGTCTTCGGCTCCGCCTTCCGCAAGCGCGAAATGCCTGTGACGGATGCTTTCATGCAAGCCGTTGTGCCAGAAATCCTGGGTAACACAGAAGAAGTGACCGAGCAGCCTACCCTCCTCGAGTCATACCTGGAGATCAACCGAAAGCTTCGACAGCTGAATAATGCTCAGATCACCAAGCTCGGGCGGGAGAGCGCCCCGCAGCGTCTCTGGTCGAAGCCGTTTTTGCAGCTGACCAACTCGCAGGTCGAGGCGGTCTTCGCCGATCAGAGAACCTATTTTTATAACGGAAAGCAGATAGACAGGCAGACCCATCTCGGCTTTGATCTTGCCACGTCTGCCCAAAATCCCGTGGAGGCATCCAATGACGGCGTGGTTGTCTACGCCGACTATCTCGGGATCTACGGGAACTGCGTCATCGTTGACCACGGGCTCGGTTTGCAGTCCCTTTACGGACATCTCAGCTCGATCGACGTGGAGAAGGGGCAGAAGGTAACGGTCGGTCAGACCCTCGGGAGAACTGGCCAGACGGGCCTGGCGGGTGGCGATCACTTGCACTTCAGCATGACTCTGCAGGGAATTCAGGTTAACCCGGTCGAATGGTGGGATGCCAAGTGGGTCGAGCTCCACGTAGTGGCCAAGCTGACGGGAAAGACGTCTTGAACGGTTCAGCGTTCACCGTTCACCGTTCACCGTTCACCGTTCAAGCGTTGAACCCTGACCCGTTTAGCGCTGAATGCTGAACGGTGAACGCTGAACGCTGAACGGGCAAACCTACTTCACGCGGCGCAGCACGCTTCGGCGGCGGCCGCGGTGCAGCAACTTCTCGTAGTATGCAATTTCCTTTGAGACTTCACTTCGTCGTTGCTCAAGCCACATGAGATCCGAACTAAGTCGCTCCAACTCGGCCTCGAGCAGACGAAGCTTCAGTTCTATTGGTAACAAATCATCAAAATCAGGCATTTTGCTCTTCATGATTCAGCTTGGGGAGCATAATAGCCCTTACGGTGCTTTATTTTCAACCCACGCTTCCTGAGCTTGATCTTGATCTCCCGGAAAGCTCCGTCACGCGCTTTATTCTGGCTCACATAGCCCAGGCTGTACTGGTTCTTAATTTCACCATTGATTTTCCCGAAGGCTTCGCGGAGCCGGTTCGGCTCGATTTCTGAGTCGACGAAGAGGCCTCCGGTATCCTGGGCGAAATCCTTCAACGCTCCGTAGTTCGTATCTGCGCTCCTGATTCCCAAGCCGAATATGACGATGTCCTGTTCCTGCGCGGCCTTTATCGCGTCCTTCTTGGGGAGCACGCTCAAGGTGTCGTCGCCATCGGACAAGACGACGATGACTCGTCTGCCCACTTCCTTCTTGAGAAGATCCTCGGAGGCGGCAAAGATCGCGTCATAGAGTTTGGTGCCCCCGCCGGCGCGGGTGTTCGTTATGGCCGTCTGAAGTAGACCAAGCTCATAGGTAAAATCCTGCAACAGCTCCACTTCCTCATGAAACTGAACGACTGCCGACAGATCCTTGTTCTTGCGCAGCGTCGATTTAAGGAAGTCAACAGCCGCTCGCTGTTCGAAACTCAACTTGGATTTGACGCTGCCGGAAGTGTCGATCAACAATGCAATGCTAAGGGGATCCGCCTCTTCACCCATCCCGTGGTTGAAATATTGCAGGTTCTGCTTTACACCGTCTTCGTAGACCTCGAAGTCTTCTTTCTTCAGACCTTCGACGTACTTCCCCTTGCCGCTGTCCTCTCGGACGGTGCAGAGAACGTTTACGACATCAACGCGTGTACGAATGACCGGACGCTGGTCCTTTTGCTGCTGCGAGCGGAGAGCAGGCGCAGAAATGAACAGCAAACCCAGTGTTATGAAAAACTTCAGTTTCTTCATTAGTTCGAAATACGACTTTCCCTATTCGCTCCCCGGGGCGACAAACTTCTGGGCCGCCATATAAGTGTACACGGCTCCTATCCCAAAGTAGATAATCTGGAAATATGAAATAGACAGCCCGGTGAGATTAACGGCCAAACCGATGACAATGGCCGGGGTGAGAGCGTAAAGCGCGATCGCGAAAGAAGACCGAAAGCTCATTCGGGTCCGGTATCGGGCGGCGGCAGCGACGGCAAAACCCGTGAGGAACAACGCGGTGAGCGACTTGGCGAACAGGGTGTAGACCAGGAAAAAGGAATAGCTGACCGGAAAGTAGGACCAGGCTATCAGATTTTCCAATGTCTTAATATCCGCTCTCTGCAACTCGAAGGACCCGATCTGCTCCCAGGCGTGAATTTCCGTCTGCCCGCGGTACCGGAGCAGAAGATTCCTTTTGGTAAAAAGGAAAGCCGGCTGAGCAAAACCGTCCGGGCTCTGAAAATGCCCGGTGGTGTCGAAGACGAAAGTCAAACCCAGTCCTCCTTCGTACCGGCGCACGAGCGGCTGAGCGGCTTTAACCGTCAACTCGCCGTTCTTCACTGTGAGAGCGGGGAACTGATTTTGAGCCCAGGCGGCAAAGCTGCGGAATTCCGAGCTGTAGTGCCAGGCAAAGGTTACAGACAGGATGACGGCCACGTGAGCGGACAGATAGAGCAGAAAGCGAAGAGTGCGCCTCCACTCTTGGTGCCCGATCTCTGTGTAGAACTGAAAATCGGTGACCGCGGAGTAGGCGTCGGAGTAGAAGCTGTGAATGTGGCTGAAGATCAACGGCATGAATGTTCTGAGCGTCAGGCGCTTCGGCTCGGTTCGTCCCCGCCTCGCTTACTGCGGAGACGGATAGTAGAGAATCCGACTACAACTTTCGCACCTGATAATCTGGAGATTTCTCCGCACCTCGTTGAAAAGCTGCGGCCGAAGCCGAACGTGGCAGGCTTGGCAGGACTGATCCAAGGCGGGTGCGACGGCTACGCCATGCCGAGCGGTGGCGATTCTCTCGTACAGTGCAATCAGCTCCGGTGCTAGTTTCTGGCGCAGGCTATCGCGCCGTTTTTCCAGCTGGTTCAACTCGCTTTCCGCGCGGGTCTGAAATGCCTCCAACTCGTGCCGCCGTGCCTGGATCTCTTTTTCTTTCGTGCTCAACTCCGCAGCCGCCGCGCGCTGTTGCCTGAACCAGTCATCAGCCAGCATCATTCGCTCGAGGATCTCGTCTTCCTTGGCCGAGATTTCCCTTTCGCAGTTCGCTATCTCGGCGAGCATGGCTTGGTATTCCTTGTTAGTTTTCACGGACATCAGCTGGTCGCGGTACTTGGATAGCTTGAGTCTAAACGCCTCGACTTCACTCTCCAGGCGCCGCCGCTCTTTGTCCCCTTCCTCCTGCTTTTGAAGCGCGGTTTGGTGTGCCCGACGAAAATCAGCCAATTCCTGTTCCAGAGCGGTCATTTCCAAAGGCACTCGCCGGATCTTGTCACGCAACTCTTTGAGAGCGAGATCCAGATCCTGAAGCTGGACCAGGCTCTGCAGTTCGAGGTTCCCTATTTTTGCCTCCATCTATGGCCCTCTGCTAAAGGTGGTGGGCCCAGTAGGACTTGAACCTACGACCCGCGGTTTATGAGACCGCTGCTCTGACCAACTGAGCTATGGGCCCACGCGCGATTGATGATTGTTGAGTGATGGCTGTCGATTGGGAAAGACAGCGATTCAATCAACAATCAACAATCATCGATCAACAATGCGAAAAAAAAAGGGCGTGCCTGCGCACGCCCTTGGTACTAGAGTCCTTCCTTACCGGTATTCTCCAGGAAGGCTTTCAACTTCCGGCTCCGGGAGGGGTGGCGCAGCTTCCTAAGCGCTTTGGCCTCGATTTGCCGTATGCGTTCCCGGGTTACCGAGAAACGCTGTCCGACCTCTTCCAGAGTATGTTCGCTGCCGTCCCCGATGCCGAAGCGCATGCGGATAACCTGCTCTTCCCTCGGAGTCAGCGTCTGCAGAACGGCCGCCGTCTGCTCCTTCAGGTTCAGGTTGATGACGGCCTCCGCCGGCGAAACCACGCCGCGATCCTCGATGAAATCGCCCAGATGGCTGTCCTCTTCCTCGCCGATCGGAGTCTCAAGTGAGATCGGCTCCTGTGCGATCTTGAGGATTTTCCGGACCTTGCTGACCGGGATATCCATCTTCTTCGCGATTTCCTCGGAAGTGGGCTCCCGACCGTATTCCTGAACGAGCGCGCGAGACGTCCGAATCAACTTGTTGATCGTCTCAATCATGTGAACCGGGATGCGGATCGTTCGGGCCTGGTCGGCAATCGCTCGAGTAATGGCCTGCCGGATCCACCAGGTTGCATACGTGGAGAACTTGTATCCCCGGCGGTACTCGAACTTGTCGACGGCCTTCATGAGACCGATGTTCCCTTCCTGGATCAGGTCGAGGAACTGCAAACCGCGGTTCGTGTACTTCTTGGCAATTGAAACGACGAGTCGCAGGTTGGCTTCAACCAGCTCTTTTTTGGCGATATCCGCTTCGAGCTCGCCCTGCTTGATCGTGGCCAGCGTCCGTTTGAGCTCGAGAGCGCTCGTGAGAGTTTCCTCTTCAATCTCGCGAAGCTCTTTTTCCGCTTCTCTCAGCCGCAGCTTAACCTTCTTGGACTCTTCCAACTTCAGCGGCGACTCCTGGAGTTTCTTCAGGTGCTTGATCTCACGCTCGAGTGTCACGACGCGGTCGACGGTCCGCTTGATCGCGTTAACCAGGTTGTCGTGGGTGCCAGCGGTCAGATCCAGATCGCGGATGTGCCTTGCAATCGGGATCCGGTAACGAGCTAGCTGAGACAGCATCCGTTTGTATTCGGGCGACTCCTTGGTCGCCTTGCGCAGGCGCTTACGGATTTTGCTGGCTTCATCCTCAAGGGTGGAGATCTCGCTCAGACGAGCCAGAACGTCGACCATCCTGGCTTCGAGGATTTCGTCGGTCAGTTCGTCTTCGCTGAAATTGACGAAGCTTTTGATCCCGATCTTGGCCTGAGTCAGCTGCTCGCCGTAGCTCAGGATTTCGGCGACGACGACAGGCGAGCGCGACAGCGCCTTCAGGACTGTCTTCTGTCCTTTTTCAATCCTCTTGGCAATCTCGACTTCGCCTTCGCGGGTTAAGAGCGGAACCGTACCCATCTCGCGGAGATACATCCGGACCGGATCATTTGTCTTTTCCAGGCTTTCGCTCGCGAGGTCGACATCCTGATCCTCGTCCTCTGCTTCCGTCTTGGCGCCGATCTTCTTCTGAACCGACTCGAATTCCTGCTCCGAGTCGATCAACTCTATACCCGACTCTCCAAAAAGGTAGAAAATGTTATCCAGATCTTCCGAGGAATGGATGTCGTCCGGCAGCACATCATTGACCTCGTCGTAGAGGAGATAACCTTTCTCCTTTCCGAGGTTGATGAGCTCCTTAACACCATCGTATTTGTCTTCTATTGACAAAACCTTCCTCTCCTTCCCTGCTCGGGTTGAAACCCACAGTTTAGTTGTGTGACGCACAACAAATCAAGCGCCATGTTGCTTTCGCCGAGCGGATTCATGCTTCTCCTTGACGAGCTGTATGAGGGTCGGTGAATTCAAATCGGGACCAGCCTCTTTTATCGCCTCCTGGCTGTTGAGCGTATCCCGTTCAATCTGGCGCTGCTTAAGCGTGCGTACCGAACCGAGGATAGCTTCTTGGGTGAGTTGGAGCTCCGAGGCGTTCCAGGCTATGCTTTCCAGCAGCTCGCGGCAGTCACCCTCCCCTAACAGCTTCCGCATTGTTATGACGTCTATTTTCCGATTTAGTTGTCGAAGTTCGATAACTTTTTCAAAAATCGGCGCCGTCGTTAGCCCGGCAAACAGCTCACTTTCAAGAAGCGGGAGTACCACTTGACTCCACTGCTCGTCAAATACCGCCGCAAGCAAAGTTCGTTCATCCAGGCCGAGATTTCCGAGGTCCGAGAGCCAGCGCTTCTCCCCGCTCTCCGGCTTCCCGGTTGCTTTCCTCATTTCCGCCCGGATCAGCTGCTCGTCGATCTTTAGCCGACCGGCGACCAACGAAACGTACTCAGCCCTTTCAATGCGGTCCGGTATCTTCAATAGATACGGTAAAATCAGTGCAACGGTTTCCTGTTTGCCCTTCGGACTGAACGGATCTTTCCTTTGTTTCAGGAAGCGGCTCAAAGCAAACTCGATGAACGGGGTCGAAGTTTTCAACTTATCCTGATACCCGGCGGCGCCTTTTTCTCGAAGGAACGTATCGGGATCGTATCCTTCGGGGAGCGAGACGACATTCACCCGGAACCCCTGCTGAAGAAAGAGATCGATTGACCTCAGTGCGGCCGAAAGACCGGCCGAGTCCGGGTCAAAGCTGATGACGACGTTTCGGGTGTAACGGCCGAGGAGCCTCACCTGGTTCTCGGTCAGGCTCGTCCCAAGTGAAGCGACCGTATTTCTAAAGCCGAACTGGAAGGGGACGACGCAGTCAAAGTAACCTTCCACGAGGATCGCGAAATCTACCTTCCTGATCGCATCCCGGGCCTTGTCGAGCCCATAAAGGTGACTGCCCTTGTGGTAGAGGACCGTCTCCGGGGAATTGAGATATTTGGGGATGCCGTCCCCCAGAACCCGGCCGCCGAAAGCCATCACCTTGCCGCTTAAATCACGGATTGGAAACATCACCCGATGGCGAAACTTGTCGCGATACTGGCCTGCGGACATTTCCATGATCAGCCCACAGGCTGAAATCTGGGAGTTGTCGATACCCCGGCTCTTAAGGAAAGAGAGCAGCTCGCTACCGGGTGGGGCATAGCCGATGGCGAAAGCTTCTCTGGTCTCAGGCGATATGTTGCGTCTTTCCAGGTAGCTTCTTGCTTCGGCAGCGTTCGCGTGATTCGCTAAAGCGTCTCGAAAAAAGTCCGCCGCCAGCGCCATAGTCTCAAACAGGCGGCGCCGGCCCTCGTCTTCCGGGGCCACAGATCCGGCTTTGGGCAGCGGAATCCCCTGTCGCTCAGCCAGCCGGGTGACCGCATCCATGAACCCGAGGTTTTCCATCAGCATGAGGAACTTGTAAGCGTCTCCCCCGGCACCGCAACCAAAGCACTTGAAGATCTGCTTGCTCTCGCTGACCCAAAACGACGGGGTCTTCTCGTTGTGGAAGGGACAAAGCGCGGCGTAGTCTTTGCCGCGTTTCTTCAGAGTCACGTAGCTCCCAATCAGCTCGACAATACTGGTGCTATCCCTGACCCGTTCTAGGAACTGCTCATCAAAACGCATAGGCAGCCTGAACCCGCGGAAGGACGCGGATGAAATCGCGGAAGACGCGGAAGCCCGGTACTTCTTCCGTGGTCCTTCCAAGGATGATGAGAAGTATAACCCGCGGACGAACGCGAAGTGAGATACTTTTTTCCGCGCCTTCCGCGTGTCTGTTTTCCGCGTTTTTCCGCGGGATCACTGCTTGATTGCCACCACTGTCGCCCCGCCCTCCACCTGGTGCTTGGCGACGTGTGGGTGGCCTTTCAGAAAAGAGTCCAAGGCGGACTTCAGGCGTCCCTTTCCAAAACCGTGAATGATCCGCACTTCGTGGAGCGAGCCCACGAAGGCGCGGTCAAGGAATTTGTCTGCCTGCTCCAAGGCATCATCGACCGTTTGACCGATCACGTTCAGCTCGGATTCCGCCTCTTCGACGGCGTCAAGGCGAACGTTGGGCGGAAGCTGACGTTTGGGCGGCGCCTCGGGCTGCTCCTGGGGCATCTCCAGCTGGTCGATCGACGTTGACACTTTCTTCCCGTCGATTTCGACAACGGCCGCATCGCCGGATAGCGAAACGAGCTTGCCTTGCTTTCGGAAGAAGGCATGATAGACTAGGTCCCCCACCTTGAGGTTCGAAGCCTGAATTCCTTCCTGGCCCGTTTCAGAACCTCCGCGCGTCCGACTTTCGCTTGCGATCTTTCGGCGAAACGCTTCCTTGAGAGCCGCTTGCCGCTGCTTCATCTCTTTCCGTAAGCGGGCTGCTTCGAACCGATCCTTCACGCCTTTGACGAACCGTTCTCCCTCCTGGTAGAACTGTTCAGCCCAGCGCGCAAGCGACTCTTCGACCGCCGCCTGGCGGGCTTGCTCATTGCGCTCATGCTCCTGTCGAAGTTGGACGGCTTCATTTTTCAAGCCTTCCCGCTCTTGGGCGATGCCCTCGCGCTCCTGTTCCAACCGTCCCAACTCATGCCTCAATTCGACCAGGTACCGCTCCGCCTGGACGTCTTGTTCACTGAGCAGGCTCCGTGCTTGATTCACGATTTCGCGGGGAAGACCGAGCATGGAAGCAATCTCGAGCCCGCTACTGCCCCCGGCCACGCCTGTCCTCAGCTGGTATGTTGGCATGAGGGTCTTCTCGTCCAGTTCGACACTGGCATTCTGCACTCCGGGTGTTGCGGCGGCGAACTGTTTGATAGCGGAATGGTGAGTAGTTGCTACGACCAGGGCACGACGGCGCCGAAAGACGTCGACAACGGAAATCCCCAGGACCGCGCCGTGAGCCGGATCCGTTCCGGCGCCGACTTCATCGAGCAGGATCAGGGCAGGGGAGCTGAGCAACTCAAGCATGCGCTTGAGCCGGAGAATGTGCGCCGAGAAGGTGCTCAATTGCTGTTCCAGAGACTGGTGATCACCGATGTCGGCAAGGATGGTCTCGAATCTCGGCATCTCCGCATCGATCGCCGAAATCGGGAGACCGGCTGAACCCATCAGAGCCAAGAGGCCGATTGTTTTCAGGGCGACTGTCTTCCCGCCGGCATTGGGTCCACTGATGATGAGTACGCTTTTGTCTTGGTCCAGAGCGGCGGAGATCGGAACGACCTTTTCCGAACCCATCCGCTGCATCAGAAGCGGGTGGCGGGCGGCATCGAATCTCAGGGTGCACCCGGGGCTGATTCGCGGGACCACACAACGATAGCGGGCCGCGAAGATAGCGCACGCCAGGAGGGCGTCCACGGCTCCTATCGCCGCCGTGATCTCCTGGAAGACGGGGACGCTGGCTTTCAGACGATCGGCCAGCCGGCGGAGTATACGTAAGAGGATTTCCTGTTCGCGTTCCTGATAGTACAAGTACTGGTTGTTCAGCTCGACGACCGGGAAAGGTTCGACGAACAGGGTGGCCCCTGACGAACTGGACCCGTGCACAACGCCCGGCAAATCCCGCTGATGCTCGATCTTGACCGGGATCACGTAGCGCCCGTTACGCAGCGTGACGTAAGGATCCTCCACCAGGTACTTACCCGCCTGGCCGGCAAAGTAGCGGCGCAGTTGCTCCTGGACCTGTTCCCGGTAGCGGGACTGCAGACGCCGGGCCTGTGCGAGCTCGGGATCCGCGCTTTCACGGATCTCGCCGGACGGGTCGATGACCCTCTCGATCTCGCGCACCTCGTTGTCGATGGCCGGGATGTCGGACACCAGGGCGGCAAGCCGCGGCCATTCCTGAGGAGAGAGGCCTTTCTGCAGGCCATCGAAGGTCTTCAGGAGACCGAGCAACTGAAGCAGTGCCTTTGGCTCCAACACTTCGCCCGTGACGGCCAGGCGGCTGAGCTGCTCGGCCGGATCCTCGATATGCGTAAAGTCGGGGCGCCCTCCGCCGGAAGTAAATCGGATCGCCTCTTCGATGCGACCGATCCGCGCCGCGAGCGCCTCTTCTTCCAGCCCGGGCCGCACATCGCGGATCTCGGCCTTGCCGAGCGGGCTGTGAGCATATGACTCCACAATGCCGAGGAGCTGAGGGAATTCGAGGAGGGTGAGAGTTTCCTGGTCCATGGGGGTGTACTGACGAAAAAATCCTGGACGCAGTTCAGGGGGTTCGGAGGCCGGAGGAAAGGACCCCAAAGACCTCAAGGACCTCAAGGACGAATGAGAGTCCCTTGTCCTTAGTCCTTGAGGTCCTTGAGGTCTTTGAGGTCCTTTCCTCCGGCCCTCGAACCCCTGAACCGCGTGTGTGATTTCTTCACCGTTAGTCTTGCTTCCGGTTAATCAAACTGGCGATATAGCCGGCGCCGAAGCCGTTGTCGATGTTAACGACCGACACATTTGCGGAACAGCTGTTCAGCATGCCAAGCAGGGCCGCGATTCCGTTGAAAGAAGCACCGTACCCAATTGAGGTAGGCACGGCAATGACAGGCAAATCGACGAGTCCTCCGACGACGCTCGGTAACGCCCCCTCCATACCGGCGGCCACAATCACGACGGTGCAGGAGCGAAGGGTGTCGAGCTGGCTAAGAATCCGATGGAGTCCCGCGACGCCTACGTCGTAGCAGCAGTGCGTCTCATTTCCCATCGCCTCGGCCGTGACTTGGGCTTCTTCCGCCACGGGAATGTCCGCAGTACCAGCCGAAAAAATACCGATCTTGCCGCGGCCGTGGTTCTTGAATTCCCGTACGACCGTCAAGGCACCGCAATTCGGGTAATACCTGCACTCGGGAAACCGGTTTTTCAAACGCTCATGGGCTTCTTCGGTAGCCCGGGTCACTAACAAATTCGGGTGTTTGGCGAGAAGGGCCACACCAATTCCCTCGATTTGGTCAGCGGTCTTTCCTTTGCCGAAAATTACCTCGGGAAAGCCGTGGCGCAGAGCCCGGTGATGATCCACTTTGGCAAAGTCGAGGTTTTGGTAGGGAAGATCCCTGAGAAGGTCAAGGATTTGCTCTTCCCCGATTGCGCCCTCCTTGAACTCGCGGAGGGCTTTTCTCAAATTGTCCGGGATCATTGCGGCTGCTGCTTCTCCTTCTCCTTTGACTCCCGCTCGCGCTGCTCCCGAAGCACGGCTCGACGGCTTAGTCGGATCTTGTTCTGATCATCGATGTTCAGCACCTTGACCAGGATCTTGTCGCCGTTATGCACTTCTTCGCGAATGTCATTGATCCGGCGCTCGGCGATCTCCGAAATGTGCAGCAGACCCTCCGTACCAGGCAGGATCTCAACAAACGCGCCAAAATCCATCACACGTGTGACCTTGCCGAGGTAGGTCTTTCCGATCTCCGCCACGGCGGCCAGTTCGCTCACCATGCGCGTCGCTCGCTCCGCGGCCTCGCTGTCGGCCGAGAAGATTTTGACCGTTCCGTCGTCCTCGATGTCGATCTTGACACCCGTCTGCTCGATGATGCCGCGAATGATTTTCCCGCCCGGGCCAATCACCGCTCCGATCTTCTCGGTCGGAATGCGCAGGGTCAGGATCCGCGGTGCAAAAACGGAGATGGCGGCACGCGGTTCGGTGAGCGTCTCGGCCATCTTGCCGAGGATGAAGAGCCTTCCGACACGCGCTTGCTCAAGCGCCTGGCGTAGGATCGCCCCGTTGACTCCGGTGATCTTGATGTCCATCTGCAGCGCGGTTATCCCCTCGGAGCTCCCCGCGACCTTGAAATCCATGTCGCCGTAATGATCTTCGAAACCGGCGATGTCGGACAGGACGCAAAATTCGTCACCTTCCTTTATCAGTCCCATCGCGATGCCCGCAATTGGAACCGTTATTGGCACTCCGGCATCCTGAAGAGCCAGGATTCCACCGCACACGGTCGCCATAGAGGAGGATCCGTTCGATTCGAGGATGTCGGACACCACGCGGATGGTGTAAGGGAACAAGTCGTCGGCGGGGAGAACGCGGGTGATGGCGCGCTCTGCGAGCGCCCCATGTCCGATCTCACGCCGGCCCGGTCCACGCAATGGGCCAGTCTCTCCGACACTGAAAGGAGGGAAGTTGTAATGGAGCATGAAGCGTTTGGAGGATTCGCCGGCCAGGTCCTCCATACGCTGCATATCGTCAGAAGTCCCCAACGTGACGGTGACCAGGGCCTGGGTCTCGCCTCTGGTGAAGAGAGCGGAACCATGGGTCCTGGGAAGCAGACCGACTTCTGTCGTGATCGACCGGATGGCGTCGAAAGCCCGCCCATCGGGACGCCGCTTCTCGCGCAGGACCTGCTCGCGGAAGATCGACTCTTTCAGACGTTCGAAGGACCGGCTGGCCAGTTGCCGTTTTTCCGGCTCTTCCTCGGGGAACTCG